>CAZQXF010000095.1:4393-8731 GCA_964596975.1 uncultured Thiotrichales bacterium
GATGAACTGAAAAACAGTGATTCATAAGTCTTTGTATCGGCAGGCTCAATTGTGAGGGTGCTCAAGCTTTGCTATAGTTCGCCGCGTTCTGACCCGCCGCGGGGCGTGGTTTGAATCTGTCCAATCCAATGGTCCTGTCTACTCGATGACTCGTTATATTTTCGTTACCGGAGGGGTGGTTTCATCCCTGGGGAAGGGTATTGCTGCTGCATCCATCGGTGCTGTGCTGGAGGCGCGTGGCCTTTCCGTCACGATGATGAAGCTCGACCCCTATATCAATGTCGATCCGGGAACGATGAGCCCGTTCCAGCACGGCGAGGTGTTTGTCACTGAGGATGGTGCCGAAACCGATCTCGATCTGGGGCATTACGAGCGTTTCGTTCACTGCAAAACCGGCAAGAAGAACAATTTCACGACCGGCCAGATCTACGAGGAAGTCATTCGCAAGGAGCGGCGCGGAGACTATCTGGGCGGGACGGTGCAGGTCATTCCGCATATCACCGATCAGATCAAGGAGCGGACCCGCCGCGGCGCCGAGGGCTACGACGTGGCCATGGTCGAGATTGGCGGCACGGTGGGCGATATTGAGTCTTTGCCGTTTCTCGAGGCCATTCGCCAGATGGGCGTCGAAGAGGGGCACGAGCACGCGCTGTTCATGCACCTGACGCTAGTGCCTTATATCGATGTGTCCGGTGAACTCAAGACCAAGCCGACCCAGCACTCGGTGAAGGAGTTGCGCTCGATCGGCATCATGCCTGATCTGCTGCTGTGCCGTTCCAAAGAGCCGCTGCCGGAGGCGGAGCGCAAGAAGATTGCGCTGTTTACCAATGTCGAGGAGAAAGCCGTCATCTCCGCGATCGACATGGACAGCATCTACAAGATTCCGCTGTGGATGCATGCGCAGAAGGTGGATGAGATCATCCTGCGCAAGTTTGGCCTCGACCTGCCGCCTGCCGACCTCAGTGACTGGCAAGCCGTGGTCCACGCGATGGAGTTCCCCGAAGACGAGGTGACTGTTGCGATGGTCGGCAAGTATGTCGATCTCACCGAATCCTACAAGTCGCTGAACGAAGCGCTGCGTCACGCGGGGATCAAGACATTGACGCGCGTGAACATTCGCTACGTCGATTCCGAGCAGCTGGAAAGCGGCGACATGACCCAGCTGGAGGATGTTGACGCGATTCTGGTGCCGGGTGGTTTCGGCAAGCGTGGCGTCGAAGGCAAGATTGCAGCAGTATCCTATGCCCGTAGCCACAGTATTCCATATCTGGGGATCTGTTTGGGCATGCAGGTGGCGGTCATCGAATATGCCCGCAATGTCGTCGGCCTGAAGGATGCCCATAGCACCGAATTCAATCCCGACACCCCGCACCCCGTCATTGGCCTGATCACCGAGTGGCAGGATGCCAGTGGCAAGACTGAAAAGCGCAGCGAAGATTCCGACCTTGGCGGCACGATGCGCCTGGGTGGACAGCAATGTGTGTTGAAAAAAGGCACGCTGGTGCGCGAACTCTATGGCCAGGATGTCATCACCGAGCGGCATCGTCACCGCTACGAATTCAACAACCACTATCGTGAAATCCTGGAGGAGCATGGATTGGTTATTTCCGGCGTCTCCCTGGATGGCGAACTGGTCGAATTCATCGAGCTGCGTGACCATCCCTGGTTTCTGGCCTGCCAGTTCCACCCTGAATTTACGTCCACGCCGCGCGAAGGACACCCGCTGTTTTCCGGGTTTATTCGTGCAGCGCGATTGCAGAATCAGAAAGCCCGCCAAATCGAGGAAGGTGCATGAAGCTTTGTCATTTCGAGGCCGGTCTCGACCAGCCGCTGTTCCTCATTGCCGGGCCCTGCGTGATTGAAAGCGAAGCGCTGGCGCTTGACACGGCAGCACAGTTGAAAGAGATCACCGCAGCACTAGGCGTCCCTTTCATCTACAAATCCTCGTTCGACAAGGCGAACCGTTCATCGGCAGCGAGTTTTCGTGGTCCGGGCATGGAAGAGGGGCTGCGTATTCTGGAAAAGGTCAAGCAGGAAATTGGCGTGCCAGTGCTGACCGATGTGCATGAAGACACGCCACTCGACGAGGTGGCGAGTGTTGTCGATGTAATGCAAACGCCCGCGTTCCTGTGCCGACAAACCAATTTTATTCAGGCGGTTGCTCGGCAGGGTATTCCGGTGAATATCAAGAAAGGGCAATTTCTCGCGCCCTGGGATATGGGCAACGTCGTCGACAAGGCCAGAGCCGTGGGTAATGAGCAGATCATGGTCTGCGAACGGGGCTATACCTTCGGCTATAACAATCTCGTCTCTGACATGCGCGGTCTGGCGACGATGCGCGATACCGGCTGCCCGGTGGTGTTCGATGCCACGCATTCGGTCCAGCTGCCGGGCGGGCAGGGCAATGTTTCCGGTGGGCAGCGCGAGCATGTGCCGGTGCTGGCTCGGGCTGCGGTGGCAGCAGGAATTTCCGGGCTCTTCATGGAAACACATCCCGATCCGGCGAAGGCGTTGAGTGATGGGCCAAACGCCTGGCCGCTGCCGATGATGCAGGCTTTGCTGGAGACATTGCAGCAGCTCGATCGCAGCGTAAAGTCCGCAGGGTTTATTGAAAACACACTGTAACTAGTCACTCAAGTTTCGGAGTTCATCACGGTTCAGGCCAGCGCTATCCGCAGCAACACGACTATCGCGTCTGACGGCTTTCCCCTTTGTCAGAAGGGGATTGAGGGGGATTTTCAGGGGTTTGCTGCGAACCCATGGCTGTTCCAATCCCCCCTAACCCCCCCTTTGTGGGAGGGGGATCGACTGGCTTGCAAATCTGAACGCCGAAACTTGAGTTGAAAACACACTGTAATATCGTGGTCGTATTTTACGTCCCCGAGAAAAATTAGGTATGGAGAAGAAATGACCAAGATAAAGGCAATCAAGGGCAGGCAGATTATCGATTCTCGTGGCAACCCTACGGTGGAAGCCGATGTGATTCTCGACAACGGCGTGATGGGGCGTGCTGCTGTTCCGTCTGGTGCATCCACCGGTGCCCGGGAGGCCATCGAGTTGCGCGATGGTGGTAATGAATATGGCGGCAAGGGCGTGATCACTGCCGTGCGCCACATCAATACCGTGATTCAGGATGCCCTGGTTGGTTTTGATGTCGAGGATCAGGCGGCGATCGATCAGAAAATGATTGAACTCGATGGCACTGAAAACAAGGAAAAACTGGGTGCCAACGCGATCCTGGCCGTGTCGCTTGCCAATGCGCATGCGGCTGCCAACAACGCCGGCAAGCCACTGTATGCCTGGCTGGGTGGTGACGATGCCAATCTGTTGCCGGTGCCGATGATGAACATCATCAACGGCGGTGAGCACGCCGATAACAGTGTCGATTTGCAGGAGTTCATGATTCTGCCGGTGGGTGTGGCCAGTATTGCCGAGGCGATTCGCGCCGGTGCCGAGGTGTTTCATGCGCTCAAATCGGTGCTGTCCGACCAGGGCATGAGCACGGCTGTTGGTGACGAGGGTGGCTTCGCCCCTGACCTGCCTTCGAATGAAGCGGCAATCGAGGTGATTCTCGAAGCCATTGGCAAGACGGGGCTGAAAGCCGGGCAGGATATCTGGCTCGGCCTCGACGCAGCCAGTTCGGAGTTCTACAAGAATGGCCAATACCACCTCGCATCGGAGGGCAAGACCTTCGATGCTGCCGGGATGGTCGATTTTCTGGAAGACTGGGTGGATCAATACCCGATTATTTCGATCGAGGATGGTCTCGCGGAAGACGACTGGGACGGCTGGAAAATCCTCACCGAGCGGCTGGGCAAGCGCGTGCAGCTGGTTGGCGACGATCTGTTCGTCACCAATACGAAAATCTTTCAGGAAGGCATCGACAAAGGCGTTGCCAATTCCATTCTCATCAAGGTCAATCAGATTGGCACACTGACGGAAACGCTGGCGGCGATCGACATGGCCAAATCGGCGGGCTATACCGCCGTCATTTCACATCGATCTGGTGAAACCGAAGATGTCACGATCGCCGATCTGGCGGTTGCGACAGGGGCGGGTCAGATCAAGACGGGCTCCATGTCCCGTTCGGACCGGGTGGCGAAATACAATCAGCTCCTGCGCATCGAGGAGGCGCTCGGTTCAGCGGCCAGATACGCCGGTCGGGCCGCATTCAAGCAGTTGTAGCGCTTTCCCGGCAGTTACAGTTCACTGAAGGCCGCGATTGCGGCCTTTTTTAATGTTGGTGCTTACATTACCGGCATAACTTATTGTAGAATAATGAAATTCAGGGTCTGGACGTGCTCTATATAGCTGATAAGGACCATCGGCATATAAACT
>CAZQXF010000096.1:0-8642 GCA_964596975.1 uncultured Thiotrichales bacterium
GGGGATTGGAACGGCCTTGGGTTGGCAGCAAGCCCCTGAAAATCCCCCTCAATCCTCCTTTAACAAAGGGGGAAGCCGTCAAAGGCGGCAGCGATGTTTCTGCCAATGGTGCCAACATCCACCCGGATGAACGCTGAAACTCGAGTAATAACAACAACGATAAATGCATAAACCACAACGATGGTGAGCCTGTATCAGCAGTACCGCCATTACAGTAATTGAATAACGGAGCAAACGGCATGAGTGCAAAAAGGCGTATTGGCCTGGTAGGAACCGGATTTATTGCGCGGGGCGTCTCGCGGCTGATCCTTAACCATCATCCTGATCTCGAAATTACCGGTGCCTATACCCGGCGCGACATCTCGACGATCGACGACTATCCCCTGCCCGAGGTGCTGACCAACTCGCTCGACGAGCTGATGGACAACGCCGATCTCATTATCGAATGCAGTGGTGACGTACTCAATGCCACGGTCGCCGTAGACAAGGCCTTTGCCGCAGGACTTCCTGTTGTCACCATGGATACCGAGTTTCACGTGACCACCGGTTCCTGGTTTGCCGATAAAGGCTACCTGACCGAGGCCGAAGGTGATCAGCCCGGCTGTCTGGCAGCCCTGCACGAAGAGTGCATCCAGATGGGTTTCGAGCCGCTGGTCTACGGCAATATGAAGGGCTATCTCAACCACAATCCATCCCGTGAGGACATGGTGTTCTGGTCGACGAAACAGGGTTTTAGTCTTGATCAGACCACCTCCTTCACCGATGGCACCAAACTGCAATTCGAACAGGCATTCATTGCCAATGGCTTCGGTGCGACCATTACCAAGCAGGGCATGGAAGGACCGAGGACAGACGATACCACCGCAACGGCCAAGCAACTGGGTGAGGTTGCCGAAGAACTTGGCAAGCCGATCGCTGATTTCGTCGTTTCCATGGGGCAACCGCCAGGGGTATTCATTACTGCAAAGCACGATGAAGTCGAGCGCGGCCCACTGGCCAATATCAAGATGGGTGAAGGCCCCTACTACGTCTTGATGCGCAACTACCATCTCTGCGCCATCGAGATTGTGAAAACAGTGCGTCGCGTACTGGCCGGTGGCCCGGTGTTACTGAATAACTCCACACAACCAACCGTTGGTATGGTGTCCATTGCCAAGACAGAACTGAAGGCTGGCTCTACCATCAAACGCGGCATCGGCGGGTTCGAAGTGCGTGGAGAAGCCGCCTTGCTGGCGGAAGCACCAGAGAATCATGTACCCATCGGACTGCTGTCGAATGCAGTGCTGACCCGTGACATCGAGCCGGGTGAGATTCTGACCTGGGATGATGTAGAATTGCCGCCCTCGATGGCGCTGGATATCGTCATGAAACTCAAGGAACAACAACAAAAGGCGGTTTGATGGAACTGATCGACACAGAAATTCCCGAGGTAAAAATCATTCAGCCCAGGGTCTTCAGAGATGACCGAGGCTATTTCATGGAGACCTGGAACTACCGCACGTTGTACGAGGCCGGACTCGACGTGCGTTTCGTTCAGGACAACGAAAGCCTCTCCACCAAGGGGACTTTGCGCGGCATCCATTTCCAGTTGGCCCATCCTCAAGGCAAGCTGGTGCGTGCGGTTGTTGGCAGCGTGTTCGATATCGCTGTGGACCTGCGCAAGGACTCACCCACCTTTGGCAAGACAGTCGGCACCATTTTGAGTGAAGACAACAAACGCCAGCTATGGGTGCCGGAAGGCTTTGGTCATGCCTATTACACCATCAGCCAGACTGCGATCTTCGCTTACAAGTGTACTGACTACTACTACGCGGACGACCAGTATGAACTGCGCTGGGATGACCCTGATCTGAACATCACCTGGCCGGTTGAGGAAGGACAGGAAGTGATTCTGTCACCCAAAGACCGCAATGCGCCAACACTCAAGGAGCTGATGGACGTACTCTGATCTATCTTGCGGTAAACCCTTTGCATCTATGCAGCGGCTGAGGCTTCATAGATGCAAAGGCAACTGGCTGTTCAAGCCGCTGAGAGCAGCGCCGAGAGGATCTCCTCCCACTCCTGCGCCAGCGGTAATTCGGATCGTGGCCGTCCGGCCCGCTGATACCAATAATCCGCATTCCAACTATCCCCCTCCTGACGATGCAGCCAGGCATGAACCCAGGCTGCGTTGCTGCCGGAAATCTCTTGCACAATGCGGTGCGCCCGATCCCAATCTCCCCTTCCGCCATACCACAGAGCCCCCAACACATCATCAATGTTGGCGGGTGGCTCCGCTTTAGCGAGCGACTGTTTGAATTCATCGACTGTCATCATTGATCCTCCATAGGCTGAGGGCGTTTCGCCATGCCCAGATGCATCAGCAAACCGCCCTGAATTTGACACTGCACGACGCGCCCCGTTAAATGGCCGCCACTCAGGATTCAGGAAAGCACCATCATGTTACTCAAAGCCCTGCGCAACGGTCTTGGTTATACCATTGCTGGCATCGACCGACTGACCCGCCCGAAACCCATCCAGCGTTCCGCTGAAGAGCAGCAGAAAGTCGATGAGGCGGTCAGTCACCTCAGCCTCTACCAATTTTACCCCTGCCCGTTCTGCATCAAGACGCGGCGCGCGATCCATCGTTTGAACCTGCCAATGACCTATCGTGATGCGCAATCCCCCGGCCGCTGGCGTGATGAGTTACAACGCGAAGGCGGCGAGGTCAAAGTGCCTTGTCTGCGCATCGAGGAAGGTGACAAAGTCACCTGGATGTACGAATCGAGCGACATTATTCAATACCTCGAAGATCGTTTCGGCAAAACAGCGTAACGCTTTCTTCAGGGCCATCCCTGGAACCCGATTTCATGCAGCCACAACGCTATAAACCCGATCAGCCGGCACGACTGCTTTTCGATTACCCGAAATATTGGGCCGAATGTTTTGGCCCGGCCGATTTCCTGCCGATGAGCCGGGACGAAATGGACCAGCTTGGCTGGGATAGTTGCGACATTATCCTCGTGACTGGCGACGCCTACGTGGATCACCCCAGCTTCGGCATGGCAATCATCGGTCGCTTGCTGGAGGCGCAAGGGTTTCGCGTTGGGATTATCAGCCAGCCGGACTGGACATCAGCCGATGCTTTTCGGGCGCTCGGCAAACCCAACCTGTTCTTTGGTGTTACTGCTGGCAATATGGATTCGATGATCAACCGTTACACGGCTGATCGCAAGATCCGCTCCGACGATGCTTATACCGCCGGTGGCATGGCCGGCAAACGCCCTGACCGCAGTTCGCTGGTCTACGCGCAACGCTGCCGCGAGGCTTGGCGTGATGTCCCCGTGATCATCGGTGGCATCGAAGCCTCGCTGCGCCGTATCGCGCATTACGACTATTGGCAGGACAAAGTGCGCCGCTCGATTCTGGCCGATGCCAAAGCTGATCTGCTGCTGTATGGCAATGCGGAACGTGCAATTGTTGAGGTCGCGCACCGGCTGGCAAGTGGCGAACCCGTGCGGGAAATCGATGATGTTCGCGGTACCGCATTCATTCGCCGCAGTACCCCGCAAGGCTGGTTCGAAATCGATTCGAGCGATGTCGACAGCCCCGGCAAGGTCGATCGCATCATCAACCCCTATATCAACACCAGTGATCTCGATCAGTGCAAACTGGAAACGGAAAAGACCGACGCAGCGAACAATGTCTTCCCGCTACAGGATTTTTCCGTCCGAGAAAAGAGAAACACACCACCGCGCGATAAATCAGTTGTTCGCCTGCCAGCCTACGAAAACGTCAAACGCGACCCGGTATTGTATGCACACGCCAATCGCATTCTGCACCTGGAAACCAACCCCGGCAACGCACGGGCACTGGTACAGCGTCACGGCGATCAGGATATCTGGCTGAATCCGCCTCCCCTGCCGCTGTCCACCGAAGAGATGGATTACGTCTTCGACCTGCCATTCAAGCGTGTGCCCCATCCGGCGTACCAGGGCGCACGGATTCCCGCCTACGAAATGATCCGATTTTCGATCAATATCATGCGCGGCTGTTTTGGCGGCTGTACCTTCTGCTCCATTACCGAACACGAAGGCCGGATCATTCAAAACCGTTCCGAAGAATCCATCGTTCGGGAAGTGGAAAAAATACGCGACAGCGTGCCTGGTTTTACCGGTGTCATCTCCGACCTTGGCGGCCCAACCGCCAATATGTATCGGCTTGCCTGCAAGTCGAAGAAAATCGAATCCGCCTGCCGCAGGCTATCTTGTGTTTATCCCGACATTTGCAAGAACCTGGGGACGGATCACAGCAGTCTGATTCAGCTCTACCGCAGCGTGCGTCAGCTGCCTGGCATCAAGAAAGTGCTGATCGCCTCCGGACTACGCTACGACCTGGCGGTGCGCTCACCGGAATATGTGCGCGAACTGGTTACTCACCACGTTGGTGGCTATCTGAAGATTGCACCGGAGCATACCGAGCAAGGCCCGTTGTCGAAAATGATGAAACCCGGTATCGGCACGTACGACCGATTCCGCAAAATGTTCGAGAAATTCTCGCGCGAGGCCGGTAAGGAGCAATATCTGATCCCCTATTTCATCGCCGCCCATCCCGGCACAACCGATGAAGACATGCTCAATCTGGCGCTGTGGCTGAAGCGCAATGGCTTCCGCGCCGACCAGGTGCAGGCGTTCTACCCATCACCGATGGCTACTGCCACGGCGATGTATCACAGCGACAAGAATCCGCTGAAGAAAATCACCCGGAGCAGTGAACAGGTCGCCACGGTCCGCGGCGAGCGTCGGCGCCGGCTGCACAAGGCATTTCTGCGTTACCACGATCCGAAAAACTGGTCGTTGCTACGCGACGCGCTGAAAAAAATGGGGCGCGCTGACCTGATTGGTAGCGGTAAACACCAGCTGGTGCCACGCTTCGACCCGCCCGGATGTCGCAACGCAACCCAGGCTGGCGGCAAAGGCAAGGTATCGCGGCAAAATACGCCACGAAAAGGCAGCATCCGCACTCAGCACACCGGCCTGCCGCCACGCCAGCAAACCGTAAAGCCAGGGCGCAAGAAGCGTCGTCGTTAGACAACGCTCTCGCTATTGCTGTGCTCACTCGCCACCAGATCGCGATAACTATGCCAGGTCGCGTACCCCAACACCGGGAACAGCACTGCGAATCCCAGAAATGCGGTAGCGAATGAAACCACCGCCGCCGCCACGATCAAAACCGCCCACAACAGCATGGGCACACGATTGGCATTCACAGCGCGGATACTGGTCAGCACGGCGGTCACGGGATCGACATTGCGATCGAGAATCAGCGGGAGCGAGACAGCCATCGTCATGAAAACCAGGATCGCAAACAGAAATCCGATGCCCAGATACAACCCCAGCACGGACAGTGTCCCCCAGTCCATGTTCGATAGTGCCATTTGAATCGTATCGGGGCGAAAAGCGGCGTAATGCAATGCCACGATAATCGATGAAACCCGCAGCCACAGAATATAGACGATCGCCAGAAAAACACTGATCAGCGCAATTCTCAGCGCCGCTGCGCCAATCGAGTGGAACGAATGGCCAATCGTGGCAGGATATCCGGCTTCCATATCCCGTGCAGCAGCATACAGACCGACCGCAACGAAAGGCCCGGCCAGCAGCACACCGGAAAACAAGCCCAGCAACAGCGCCAGTGATTCCCGGGCGTAGATATACATCAGATAACAGCCGGCGACTGACAATAGGCCATAGAGGAGGCTCAGCGCCGGGATTCGATAGAAGTCGTCCCAGGCTTTTTGCAGCCAGGTGATCGGCGCCGCAACCGCTACCTTGCGTACCGCAATCGTCGATGGCTGCTGCACATGCCCCTGATGCTGGGGTGTGTATAACGATTGATCATGAGTTATCGCCATGGTTCCAATCCTCCGTAGCATTCAATGGGAATTCTGATAGGTTACGGACTGTCACGGCACCTGGATCATAGCTGCCTATGCTTTGGGGAAACTTTCCTTGCTTCGCGTGGTGGGCAGACCATACTTCTGGATCATTCGGTAAACACTGCGCTCGCTGATGCCCATGATCTGCGACACTTTGCCGCGATGCCCGGAATACTTCTCCAGCAGTTTTTCCAGGTAGATCTTCTCAATTTCTTCCAGGCTGGGTTCGCGCTCGAAACACAACGCCGTTCCAGCGGCTTCGGTTGCAGTACCGGGGCTGCAAAAGGCCAGATCAGCGACAGTGATTTCCCGTTTATCACGCGACAGGATGATTGCCCGCTCCATGACGTTGCGCAGCTCCCGCACATTGCCCGGCCATTCATAGGCGACGAGACGCCGCAGCGCGGGACCGGCAATGCGCTTGCTGATGCGGCGGGAAAAATCATGGTTGGCGATAAAATGCTGAGCCAGCAAGGGAATATCCTCACGTCGCTCGCGCAACGGCGGTACCGGAATGGTGAACGCATTGAGGCGATAGAACAGATCCTGGCGAAACTTGCCAGCCTTGACCATCTCCTCCAGATTGCGATTGGTCGCCGCGACAATACGCACATCGGCGAGTAGATCGCGGGCACTGCCGACGCGGCGGTATTGCCCGGTTTCAAGCACCCGCAGCAGTTTTGCCTGTATGGGGGGTGTGATCTCGCCGATTTCATCGAGAAACAGCGTCCCCTTCTCGGCCACCTCGATCAAGCCTTCCTTGCGCCGGTCAGCCCCGGTAAACGCGCCTTTTTCATGCCCGAATAATTCTGTTTCGAACAGACTTTCCTGCAATGTGCAGCAGTCGATGGCGACAAAGTTGTTGTCGGCGCGGTCGCTGCGATTGTGCAGTTCGCGGGCAACCAGCTCCTTGCCGCTGCCACTCTCACCCTGAATCAACACTGTCATCATGCTGGGGGCAACCGCATCGAGAAGGCTTCGCACGTTATCCAGCGCCCGACTGCTGCCGACCAGCAGATTGCCGCCCTTGCGGCGCAGTTGCTGCTTGCAGAAGCTGAAATCGCGGCGCATCTCCTCGGTCGTGAACACCCGCTCAATCACCAGCCCCAACTCATCACTACTGATGGGTTTGAGCATGAAATCCGAGGCACCATCACGCATTGCCTGCACAGCCTGTGGTACCGATCCATAGGCCGTCAGCATCACCACCGGAAACCGGGGCGCAAGCCGTGGAATCAGCTCATACCCACTGCTATCCGGCAAGCGCCCATCGAGCAGGATAAGATCAGGGTGATTGTTCTGCAGGAACTCCTCAGCCTGTTGCCAGCTATGCGCGCCAGTCGCTTCATGGCCAAGGTCTTGCAGTTGATCGACCAGCAGCCGGTTGAGCACACGGTCATCTTCGACGATGAGAATTTGTTTTGCCATTATTCATCTCCAACCACAGGCAGGCTCACCCTGAAGCAGGTGCTGAAACCAGTGTCTGGCCGTACCACTGAGATCGTGCCCTGGTAACGTTTCACCAATGACTGACAAATGGTCAGTCCGAGGCCAATACCCTTTTGTTGATCCGCGCGATGAGAGAAAAACGGTTCGAAAATATGGGGAAGATCCTCGGCAGCAATACCAACGCCGGTATCAGCGACATCGATTTCAACGACGCGTCCGACCAGACGTGTCGAAATATGTAGCTGTCCCCCTTGCGGCATCGCATGAAAAGCATTCTGAATCAGATTGAGTACCACCATTCGCAGATCGGTTTCCGTCGCAATCACGCGGGGTGGCAAGCTCGTAAATGCCAGGGTTATCTCGATGCCGAGTTGTTCACCCTCATATCGCACCAGCGAGACCGTCTCCGAAATGGCGGTGTGCAGGTCGATGAGCTGGGCATCCTCGCCGGGCAATGAAGACATTTTCAACAGTCGGCTGGTGATGTCGAGACACTTGTCGATTTCGCCATCGACCAGGTCGAGATACTCGACTGCCTGTGCATCGACATGCTCATTGCCGCGGAGTTTTTTCAACACGGTATCGAGTGCCAGACGAATCGAGCTGAGTGGGTTGCGAATCTCATGACCCACGCCTGCGGCCAGTTGGCCCAGCGCGGATAGCTTGTGCTCATGCGAGAAGTGGATGTCCTTCATCAGATCACGGATCGACTCCACCACAAAGCGACGTGATTCCCCATCGATCTCCACCTCCATGGGCGCAGCGAATACCTGTACCTTGACGATGCTGCCATCGGCCGCGACGTATTCGTGCATGGTTTTGATCGGCGCCGCGTGCTGATGAATTTCGTAAACCGGACAGGTGATCAGTGTCGGCGGACAGGGCTCGTCACGATGATAGCTGTTGCGGTAGCAACGGGCGCCAATCGTCTCATTCCGCGTCAAACCAAGCATATCGAAAAAAGCAGTGTTCGCATTGACCGTGGTGAACTGCTCGTCGATGACGCGGATGCCATCCGGAACGGCGTCGATGAGTGCCTGCAAGTAGGCCTCTTTTTCCAGCAGCTGATTCAGGCTTTTTTCCAGACGCTGCGCCATGCGATTGAAGTTGTCGCTCAGCGAGCCAAACTCATCGTCACTGTCGATAGTTGGTCGATACGCAAGATTCCCCCGTGACAGGTGCTGGCAGGCGTTTTCCAGCTCATTGACGGGGGCAAGCACATGGCGACGAATAAACCACCATACCGTTCCCAGTGTCAGTAGCATGACGATAAAAC
>CAZQXF010000097.1:0-8626 GCA_964596975.1 uncultured Thiotrichales bacterium
ATCACCACCTGTGCCGGCTGCGACATCATCAGATCGACCGGAACTCCCTGTTGCAACAGGCACTCCAGCAAGCGCAAGCCATACTGCACACCCGAGGCGCCGGTCATCGCCAGTGAAATCGCCCTTTTGTGCCTCATTTATCGAGCGCCTCCAGCAAACGCTCATGCAAGCGACCAAACCCGCCATTGCTCATGATCACCACATGATCACCCGCTTTGACCCGGTCCAGCAGCGACACCAGCAGTGCATCCACAGTCGCAGCGAATTCGGTCGGTAGCGGATAGTCCAGGGCAGCGATGTCCCAGCCGAGATCATCGGGCTGCAATACCATCAGGGCATCGGCATCCACAAACGATGCCGCCAGCGTGTCACGATGCACGCCCTGGCGCATGGTGTTCGAACGCGGCTCGAAAGCAACGATGATCCGCGCCTCACCAACCCGCTGCCGCAACCCGGCCAACGTCGTCGCAATCGCCGTCGGATGGTGTGCAAAATCATCGTAGACCCGGACACCCGCCACATCGCCGCGCAGTTCCAGGCGCCGCTTGATTCCCTTGAACCGGCTCAATGCCTCGATGGCATGATCGATGCCGACGCCCGCATGACGTGCAGCCACACAGGCCGCCAGGGCATTCCTCGCATTGTGGTCGCCAAGCATATCCCAACGCAACACGCCCATCGGCTCACCTTCCAGGTAGAACTCGATGGCCGAGCCATCAGCCAGCAGTAGCTCATAACTCCAACCATCCGCGCCGTTGCTGCCGATGGTCTGCTGTTCACTCCAGCAGCCCATGGCCAGCACATCATCAACAGCATCGCTGTCGCGGGGATGCACAATCAGCCCCGACGGCGGCACGATACGCACAAGGTGGTGGAACTGACGCTGGATATCAGCCAGCGAGGAGAAGATGTCAGCATGATCGAATTCGAGATTATTGATGATCAGGGTTCGCGGATGGTAGTGGACAAACTTCGAGCGCTTGTCGAAGAACGCGGTGTCGTATTCATCCGCCTCGATAACAAAGAACGGTGCCTCGCCAAGCCGCGCGGAGACACCGAAGTTCTCCGGGACACCACCAATCAGGAAACCCGGATTGAGCCCGGCGTATTCGAGAATCCACGCCAGCATCGAGGCTGTGGAGGTCTTGCCGTGCGTCCCCGAGACCGCGAGTACCCAGCGATCATGCAGAATGTTCTCGTATAGCCACTGCGGGCCGGAGACATAACGCCAGTTGCGGTCGAGCATTTCCTCGATCACCGGCATGCCGCGGCGCATGACATTGCCGACCACGATCACATCAGGGTTTTCCTGCTCCAGCTGCTCAGGCTCGAAGCCCTCGCGGAAGGAAATACCGGCCTGTGCCAGCTGATCGCTCATCGGCGGATAAACTTGCACATCAGCGCCGCTGACCTGATGCCCAGCAGCCTGCGCCAGCTGGGCGATACCACCCATGAAGGTTCCCGCTATCCCCAGAATATGCAGATGCATCCGCGCTTCCATCATCCAACAATCGGCGCACTATAGCATTTTCATACCCGACTGCGACCAGCGGCAATGGGCTCAGATCAGACGCGCAATCTCGGCAGCCGTGCGCTTGACGTCGAGAAAAATCAGCCCCAGGCGCGCTGTCTGCACGGTCAACACCGTCAGCACCGCATCGGGGCCGGCATGGATCAGAATAATGAACCCTTGCCGTCCCTTGATCAAAACCTGTTCCAACTCTCCGCGCCCCAGCTCCATCGCGGCGCGCTCGCCCAATGACAGCATCGCCGCGCTCATCGCACCAAGGCGGTCATCATCAATGCCATCGGGCACATGCGATGACATCACCAGCCCGTCAGTGGAAATGATGGCTGCCGCCTCCACCTCGCCGGAGGCGGCGCTCAATTTTCGAAGGATTGCGTTTAATTGTTCTGCTCGCATGGGGGCTCCTGAGTCTTTGCGATGGCCTCCGACAGGGTCGGGGTCATCTGCTTGTTGTCGTTATATATGCTTTTTTCTATGCGCACTCTTCAGCATTCAGAGGATGTTTGGGGAGAGGGAGTTACTGTCTCCTGTTGGCCTGTCCCTTACGCAACGTCGTCCATACTCAGCCCCGGATCAATCGAATACAGCAGCGCCTCGACCAACAGCGCCACGTCACGGCGCTCGCGGGCATCCACCTCCAGTACCGGCGCTCGCACCCCTGCCGCATCCAGCCTGTCGACATAGTCAGCCAGGGTCAGCGTCGCTGAAACATCCATTTTGGTAACACCGACCACGAGGCTGGTGCGCTCGATCACTTCGTCGAAGACCCGAAGAAATTGATCTAGCCGATGCATCGCGTCGGCCGCGCTGTTGTCGATCAGCAGCACAATACCCAGCCCGCCTTCGGCGAGAATGTCCCACATGAAATCGAACCGGGGCTGGCCGGGCGTTCCATATAAATGGACCTTCTCGCCGCCTTCCAGTTCCATGACACCATAATCCATCGCAACCGTCGTCCGTTCCTTGATCAGGCGGGTGCTGTCGCGCGCCTTCGCCTCCGTCAATACCGGGGCATGATCGCTGATGCTGGCGATTGCAGTGGTTTTGCCGGCACCCACCGGCCCGGAAAAGAGAATCTTGTGATGCTTCATCGCCGCTCCACCTTGCGTCTGAGATAACCGAGTACCTTGCCCAACAGTCCTTGGTCCGCCTGTTGTGATTTCGGTGGCTGAAACACGACCGGTCTGGCGTGCTGGCGAATCAAGCCAAGCTGCAGGCAGGCCGCATAGAAAGAAAAAATGTAGCGGTAGGAAATATTCAGCAGTGCCGCAGTGGCACGCATGCTGATGGCCTGACGATGCCACAGCGCCGCCAGCTGCACCGCATGAGGAAACAGTGCCAACCGCGTCAGGTTTGGCCAAGCCATGATACTGATGGGTTTGTCCAGATCGGCACCGGTCGGCAACCTGCCCCGCGAGGACCACAGCGCCACTTTCCACAGCACGGCTTCGGTACGCTGGGCGCGCTGTCGCAGTGCGGCCATGTCGATAGAAGACTCGCGCAGCAGCAGGAAGGCCAGCAGTTTCCTGTCGACAGGGCTCGCGGCAATACGCCGCAACTGGTACTCGCTCAGATCGGTCGCAAGTGACCTCCCCTGGTCGAATATCACGATATCGCGCCCCAAACCACGAATGGCGACTACCCGCTCACGTCGCCGCGCTTCGTCGACAACGGCCTGAATCACGCTCTGAAGATGCACCTGGGGGTCATAGATGAGATCTTCCGGCAAGCGGGGCAACAGGTAGCGCGACTCATCTATCGAACCACAATAGAGTACGCCGCTGTCATCAAGCTTTCCGGTCTTGGCAGCAATGCTCGCGGTCTGCGTTGCAGGACGATGCTGCAGCTGATATTTCACCTCTCGTCGCACCCGGCGACTGCCCGCCAGTATCGCCTCACGCCGCTGCTGCAAGGTTTGCCGCCGCCGTCGCTGCGCCAGCTTCCAGATGGACTGCAACAAAATGTTCCTCTGGACGGGTTTGATGACCCAGGTGACGTTCGCTCCCTGTACGGGTGCTTCTGACAGCACAATCACCGGCACAGGCGAGTGCTGATATAGCGCCAGCAATTCGCCCTCAGCCAGTTCACCATCGCGATCAACCACGATGACATCCGCCGACTCACGATCGACAATCTCACAGTCCGGGGCTTCGGCGGCAGCAATCAGCCTTGCCAGAATCCTGCGCGAACGTGCCTCCACGCCTACCAGCGCAACCTTTATCGATGCACGCACCATTGTTTTGTTATCCGCTTGCAGAGGCTCCTCAGCCACTGCGGTTGACTCAACCTGAATCGTGGTCATCGCGATCTCTCTTATTGTTATCGACGCCCCGCCAACGCAATCAGACAGGGTTGCCACTCATCGCTAAATTTGCACCGTTTATTATGCGGATAACAGGACGCGGGTCTAACAAAAAATGATACCAGGCTGACGCAGCCTGTTGAGTGATGATGTAAATATCGAAGCCAGAAACGAAAAACGGCGCAGAAAGCGCCGTCAAGATAGTATCGTTAGCGTACTAACCAGTGTGACAAAAAGAGGAAATCCGTTTCCAGTGTGTCAGTCCTTTGAGCGAGGGGCTATTTGTTCTGTCTTCCTGACGTTCCCGCCTCCCTGTTGTGCAACTATATTAGCAAATTCGAATCATCTAACGCTCGAATTTCGGCCAAACACCCCTGGAAACCACCACGCCCATCCCGAAAAAAAGACCGCTCATCCTGCCGAACGACATTCGGGTTAACAATTTCCTCCGATATTCTCGTTAAGATATTGAAAACATGACAATTTGGCAGACCCAATCAAGCCGCCATGTAACAATTTCAAAGTCGATTATAACCACAAACCAAGGGTGGTTTTACCGCGAATCACTCGTCAAGTTCTTCCAGCTCTCGAATCATTTCATCATCCTCATCCGTCGCGCCAATGCCTTGGCCATCGGCAATGAGGATGGCACGTCGCTCCAGGTAGGCATCGCGCAGCACCGCATACGGGTCGAAGAACTCCGTTCCAATCGCTTCCTCGGCATAGAGCAGATAGGAGCGCTGATCAACGTAGTAAGTGGCGGTCAACTCCCAGCGGGTAAGGTCATGATTCACATAGGCTAAGGGATAGGTGTAATAGTCCACCGCCAGCGCGGGCGCATCCCGCAGGGTGGACGGTCCAATGAATGGCAGCATCAGATAGGGTCCCGACTTGAGGCCCCAGACGGCGAGTGTCTGGCCGAAATCTTCCTGATGCTTGGTCAGCCCGGTTTTGCTTGCCACATCGAACAGCCCCAGCACACCCAGGGTCGAATTGATGACGAAGCGCGCAGCATCACTGCCAGCAACTGCTGGCTTGCCTTGCAGCAGGTTGTTGAGCGAACTGCTCAGATCGAAAAGATTGGCAAAGAGGTTGCTCACCCCTTTCTCGACGAAGTCAGGGGTCACCGCCTGGTAGCCCTTGGCAACAGGCTTCAAGATGGCGTCATCGAGCGCCTTGTTGAAACGGAAGACCTTGCGGTTGTACTTTTCCCAGGGATCAGGGTTGTCAGGATCAGTCACCGAGGTGGTGGCACAGCCACCAACAGCCAAGGAAAAGACCACCATTACCAGCAACAGTAGCCGCGCCACGAAGCATCCGCCATAGCGACGCCACCGGGTACGGTCAGCCGATTGGCACTGCAGAAGCGGCATCACGCGCAGCCCCTATCCCCGGCGCGCCGCTGCAACCCGCAGGCGCAGTGCATTGAGCTTGATGAAGCCTTCGGCATCCTTCTGATCGTAAGCGCCTTCATCCGCCTCGAACGTCGCGATGCTCTCGTCGAACAGGCTGTCGCTCTCCGACCTTCGACCCACCACCGCAACGTTGCCCTTGTAGAGCTTGAGCCGAACTTCGCCGTTCACATGCTCCTGAGACTTATCGATCATCTCTTGCAGCATCTCGCGTTCCGGGCTCCACCAATAACCGTTATAGACCAGCGTCGCATAGCGCGGCATCAATTCATCCTTGAGGTGTGCGGCTTCACGGTCGAGCGTGATCGACTCGATGGCTCGGTGCGCCTTCAACAGAATCGTGCCGCCCGGCGTTTCATAGCAACCCCGGGATTTCATGCCAACGTAGCGATTTTCCATGATATCGATCCGGCCGATACCGTTGTCACCCGCTATCCGGTTCAGCGTGGCCAGCACTGTCGCGGGTGTCATCGACTCACCATCGATGGCGACGACATCACCCTTTTCATAGCGCAACTCGATATAGGTCGGTTCGTCCGGTGCCTGCTCTGGCGCTGTGGTCCATTTCCACATCTCTTCTTCGGGTTCCTGCCACGGATCTTCCAGTGGCCCGCCCTCATAGGAGATGTGCAACAGGTTTGCATCCATCGAGTAGGGAGATTTCTTGCCACGTTTCTGTTCAACCGCGATGCCATGCTTGTCGCAATAGGCCAGCAACGACTCCCGTGAATTCAGATCCCATTCCCGCCAAGGCGCGATGATGTGGATGCCAGGCTTCAGCGCATAGGCCCCCAGTTCGAAACGAATCTGGTCATTACCTTTGCCGGTAGCGCCGTGGGAAATGGCATCCGCCCCGGTCTCATTGGCAATCTCGACCAGACGTTTTGCAATCAATGGTCGCGCAATCGAGGTACCCAGCAGGTATTCCCCCTCATAGATCGCATTGGCACGGAACATCGGGTAGACGAAATCACGCACGAACTCCTCGGTGAGATCTTCGATATAGATCTCCTTGATACCCATCGCTTCGGCCTTGGCACGCGCCGGCTCTACCTCCTCACCCTGCCCGATATCGGCAGTGAAGGTAACAACCTCGCACTGATACTCTTCCTGCAGCCACTTAACGATGACCGAGGTGTCCAATCCGCCTGAATAGGCCAGAACGACCTTGTTGATGTTCTTTTTCGACATGAAAGATCCGTTGCGTCTTGAGAATGGGAAGAAACAGCGGATTATAGCGGATTCGCAGGAAGGGGGGTTACCCGCGGTTCAGAGTGACGCGCGGTGACTTATCGACAAGGAGCCGGCCCAGAGCCGGCAATCCCCGCCATGCGCAACGACTCAGCGAGTCGCACAACAAACCAGTAGCGACTCAGACTGCCTCTGCGCCGTTACAGCCATGTCTACTGTCGTTCTTCGTAGTACAGATAGGGATAGTAGGCCGCGCTGCCCAACCGCGATAACACTTGGTCGTCATAGCTGTCGCCGGCATAGCCTGCGGCAGCAGCTTCGGGCAAGTACTCCTCGTAGTACGGCTCGCTGACTTCAGTCTGCTCCCGGGTATCTACCCAGGCCACAGCTGCATAGGCACTCTGCTCCATCAAAGGCTTGATATCGATTGCAGAAAGCGATACCGAATAGTCGTCGAGACGGATAATCTCTCCACCAGCGCTGATGGCACCAAATGCCGTCGTCATTCCTGCCAGCACATGGCGTCCATCTTCACAGGAAATCAAGCCACCACCTGACTGGCCATGGTCCACCGACGCCGTGGTATGCAGGGTCCCATCCTCGATCACGCCCTCGAACTCACCCTCGTTGACAACCTGATCACCACCGAGCGGAAAACCCACAGCCCAAACGGCATCAGAGATTCTCATCGGCTGGGATCGCAGCGGAATGGCTCGCTGGCCGCCGGTACTCACTTCCAGCAGTGCAAAGTCCTTGGCCTCATTGATCAGCAGGATATTGGCGGGGCGACGCACGCCATTGATGTCGACCATTGGTGTACGAATACTGGTAACGACATGTGCGGCCGTAATGACGCGATCGGGAGCGACAATCACGCCACTGCCTTCGGTGTTGTCACCCGAGATCCGGACGACGGAATTGAGCACCTGCTCAGGTGGTACATCACACACATCAGCACCGGCCAATCCCGACCAGCACAGCACGAGCGCGATGCTCGCAACCCATTTACCCCACATTGGCTTCTACCCCGCTTTTCATCTGCTCCCTGTCTGGAAACAATCATTGCGGGTTTTACGACGCCATTCTGTTAGCGATTACCGATTTTGCTGTGCTGGTACTGGCATTTCCATGAAAACTGTGAAGCCGCACGCGCTCAACTATTGCCACGCAATGCCAGTGGCGCATAGAGCCGGCTTCTGATGCTGGCCTCGGCCATACGATCCACAGGCAGCTTGCCATGCCGCAGCAGCAGATCGATCAGCACCAGATTGCAGTTGGGTTTGAAGCGGTCAGTCTCAGCAACCGCCTTGGCAACCTCATCCAGGGTCCAGAGAAAGAAACGTTCTACCTCACCATCGGTATTGCGGGGGGTAAAGTCATGCGGCAGATAGAGATCATAGACAGCGATCGTGTCGGGCTTGAGCCCGGTTCTCGTCTCGCAGCAGTAGTGCAACTCACGCACGAACCGTGCATTGCGCGCCAGCTCTGGTGGTACACCCGCCTCCTCGCCACACTCTTTGAGCACGTTATCCATGCGGCTGATGCCAACCGGCTGTCCACCAGCAGCCAAATGATCGAGCATGCCGGGAAAGGTCGGCTTGTCAGCCGCTCGCTGACCAACCCAGACCATAAGCTGGTCGTCGATGCGAACCAGGCCGTTGACATGCACGCCCCAGGCGCGAAAACCAAAATGCGGCACCGCCGCGCGCTCGATCTCAAATGCAGGCGGCTGGACATCATCGATCGCCACGGGATAATTCTCATCCCGCCAGCCCGTGATCACGCCCCCTTCAGCCAAATGGGCTACCACCTCTGCCACCGCCTCAGTGCGCTGGTGATAGTCCATCAATGAAGGATGCAAGCGAACACCCTCAGTCGTCACATCAAACACATCCGGCCAGCGCTGCAGCAGACGCGCAAATGCAGGCAACAGCCGCCCATAGACGACGCCATCAATCGAAAAATCGACAAACCTCGAAAGCTCGAACTGGTTACATGCATCGATTTTCTGCAGATATTTCGCTTTTGTGGACATCCGGGATAGCGACAAAGGAACAAATGGCAGAAACAAAAAAAGCCCTCATTGCGAGAGCTTTTTGCATTTCCATTCAGCCATCACGCGGCTGATCGAAAAGAGTAATTTGGTAGGCGCGATTGGATTCGAACCAACGACCCCCACCATGTCAAGGTGGT
>CAZQXF010000098.1:0-8614 GCA_964596975.1 uncultured Thiotrichales bacterium
GCTTTCTCTGCTGCTGCTTTCTCTGCTGCTGCTTTCTCTGCTGCTGCTTTCTCTGACGATTCAGTAGAAGACGCGGTTCCCGCATCAGCCACTAACGCAGAACCCGATGTCGTCGCAGCAGCCTTTGCTGCGCCGTCACCAGGCGGTGTTGGTGGTGCCGCAGGGGGTGGCGTGTCTTTCTTCTTGCCGAGCGTCTTGCGATACAGAAATCCAATTGCGGCTACCAGCAGCGAGAACAACGCTTTTAGCAACAATCCAAGGTACAGCGCCAGAATGTTGACCAAACCTGAAACCTTACCGCCGCCGGAGCTGCCACCACCATTGCCTCCGTTGCCATTGCCATCATCGCAACTGCCGTTGCCGTCACCATCGCCGTTCCCCGCAGGGCAGAAGGCCGCTCGGGCGCTATAGCAGCCTAGCGGAATAATGAACAATGTCAGCGCTGTCGAAACGATGACACCAAACAACAGGGAAACAGCCATGCCCTGGAAGATCGGATCGAACAGAATGACACTGGCGCCACCAACAAGTGCCAGCGCGGTAATCACGATCGGGCGTGTTCTGGTCTGACAGGCCATGACCACAGCATCGAGTACAGGCACCCCTTCCTGTACCTTGCGCTGGGAAAAATCGACGAGCAGAATCGAGTTACGCACGATAATCCCCGCCAGCGCGATAAAACCGATCATCGACGTCGCGGTGAATTCCGCGCCTAAGATCCAATGACCAGGGATGATACCCACCAAGGTCAACGGAATGGGCGCCATGATGATCGCCGGCAGGATGAAGTTGCCAAACTCCCCAACCACCAACATGTAGATGAGTACCAGCGCAACACCAAATGCGATACCCATATCGCGGAATGTCTCGTAGGTAACGGTCCATTCGCCAGCCCATTCGAAGCCGGATCGATTGCTGTGCTTTGGCGGGCCCGTCATCGTACCGGAAATCTGTACACCATCTGGTGCTGTGTAGTCGTCAAGCAGGCTTTCCACTTCCATCATGCCGTAGATCGGCGCTGCGAGATCACCAACAGTCTCTGCGGTAACGAACTCGACGGCCCGCAGGTCCTTGTGATAGATGATCGTATCCTGCAACCGCTGCTTGAACGTTCCCATTTCGGATAGTGGAACGGCTGTACCCTGCTGCGTCATCACCGGCAACTGGCCGATGCGACCAAAATCGCCTCGCACTGCCAATGGCGATTCCATTATAAGTGGGGTCGTGTCAAGCACCGAGTTGTATTTGATATCGCCAAGCTGGAAGCCACCCATGGTCATGTCGAGGGTGCTATTGATCGTTGCGACGGCGACACCCGCGCGCTGCGCTTTTTCTCGATCGACGTCGAAATGATAAGCATAGTGAGGATCGGGCATCAGCGTATCGACATCATCGAGGTGCTCCGCCTTTTCGAACATTTCCATCAGATCACGCGCAACCAGGCGCCTTGTATCCGCATCGGGCCCATAGACCTCGGCAACGACCGACTGTAACACCGGCGGACCCGGTGGCATTTCGACGACCTGGATTCTCGCGCCGACCGCACGGGCCATCGGCGCTAGCGCCTCCCGAACCTCTTGCGCAATCTCGTGGCTCGAACGATCGCGGTCGCGCTTGTCCAGCAACTGCACCTGAAGATCGGCTTCCCATGGCTGACGACGCAGATAATAGTGGCGCACCAAACCATTGAAGTTATACGGCGAAGCCGTACCCACATACGTCTGCACTGCCGTCACTTCGTCAATCTCACGGACTTTCTCCGCCAACTCGCCGACCAGATTCGCGGTGTCTGGCAACGCCGTACCCTCAGGAAAGTTGACGACCACGTTGAACTCGGGCTTGTTGTCCAGTGGCAGCATCTTCACCTTCACCGACTTGGTGTAGAACAGTGAGATGCAAAGAAAGAAAACGGCAAACAGGCTGATAAGAAAAATCCGACCCAGCCAGCGACTCTCGATCAACGGCTGCAATACGCCGCGATAGAAGCGGCCGAGGAACTCGATCTCCTTCTTTTCCTTCTCCTCAGCGCGATGAAGCACTGCCATGCTCGGGCGGATCTTCATCGCCAGCCAAGGTGTAAAAACAAAAGCGGCGAACAAGGAGAAAACCATCGCGACACTGCCGAGCATCGGAATCGGCGCCATATAGGGGCCCATCATGCCGCGCACCGCCGCCATCGGGAGCAATGCAGCAACAACCGTAAAGGTCGCGAGGATAGTGGGATTGCCCACCTCGGCTACCGCGTCGATCGTCGTTTCCGTATCGATCCAGCCTTTCTCAAGCCATCGTCGATAGATGTTTTCAAGCACGACCACCGCGTCATCAACCAGAATGCCAATGGAAAAGATCAGCGCGAACAGACTCACCCGGTCGATCGTGAAGCCCATCACCAGCGCCATGAACACCGTGAACAGAATGACGATTGGCACGACGATCACGACCACCACGCCAGCGCGCCAGCCAAGGAAGAACCACACCAGCAGCACGACCGCGCCGGTCGCCACAAACAGCTTGAAAATCAGCTCATTGACCTTTTCCCGCGCGGTATCACCATAGTTCCGCGTCACCGCCACATGCACGTTGTCGGGAATGAGTGATCCTTTCAAATCTTCGACAAGTTCCAGAATATCGTCAGCAACGGAAACTCCGTTGGTGCCTTTTTTCTTTGCGATCGCCAGCGTCACGGCTGGGGCGCCATTGGCTTCCAGGCCATATTCGTTGGCTGCACCCGTGTAGTACGACACGATTGCCTTCGCATCGCCTGGCCCCCGCTTGACTTCGGCGACATCACGAAGATAAACGGGACGACCATTGCTCTGCCCGACCATCAAGCGGTTCAGGTCTTCCTCGGTCTTGAGAAAGGAACCACTGTAAACGATACCCAATGTTCCATCCGCCTCGGTATCGCCCACATTGGCTTCGGCGTTGGCGGCCTGGATGGTCTGCGCTATCTGTTGCACCGGAATGCCGAAACCGGCCAGCTTCTCGGGAAACACATGCACGGTCATCTGCTCACGCCGTCCGCTGACGACGAAGCCTTGAGAGGTATTGGGAATCTGCTTGATGTGCTTGATGAGATCGAGCGCAACCAGTCGCAACGACGAATCCGGCACATCTTCCGACCACAGCGTGAGCGTTACCAACGGCACATCATCGACACCCTTGGGCTTGACCAGCGGCTGACTCACCCCGGGCGGAATCTTGTCCATGTTTGACGACAGCTTGTCGTAGAGCTTGACGAGTGACGGCCCCATTTCCTCGCCAACGATGAACTGCACCGTGACGATGGCCTGATCACGCATCGATGCGGAGTAGACATGATCCACCCCTTTGATCTCCATCATGATCTGCTCCAGCGGAACAGCCACCTGATTGACCACCTGCTCGGCACTGGCACCCGGATACTTGACGAAAATATCGACCATCGGCACCGAAATCTGCGGGTCTTCCTGGCGCGGGGTTGCGATCAGGCCAACGATACCCAACAGAAAAAAGCCGATCAGCAGCAGCGGCGTCAACGGCGAATGGATGAACTGCTTTGCCAGACCACCGGCAAGACCGATATGCGATTCGTTCTGATTGTCTAATTCTTGGTTTTCCATAGCATCGGATTCTTTGTTTGCGGGTCAGCGCAAGCGGTGGCTGGCGCTGCTCAGTGCGACGCTCCTCGTCTAGCCAGCTGCCTCGTCATGGAGCGGCTTGCCCGGTACCCAACCAGACCCGACCCCCGAAGGCGGATTGTCGACGATTCTCTGCCCCGCCTTGATCCCGGACAAGACTTCGATCATGCCGTCACCCAAACGCTGCCCCAGGCGCACCATGCGCACGCTCGACCCACCATCAGGGTTGATGACCAACACGGCGGGAAGGCTACGACCGCGAATCAACGCAGACTCGGGAATCACGACCTCATCGGATTCACCCGTGCCACCTTGCGGAATCCTCAGCTCGGCATACATGCCAGGCGACGCTTTGACCCCCTTGGGCAGATCGAACTTGACCCTGACCGTATGATTGCGCTCATCCGCCATCGGATAGATCTGTGCAACGCGCACCTTCACGGCAACGCCATTATCGAGCAAGGCCGGCACCAGCATGCTCTTCTTCAAATTGTGGATCAGGCGGTAAGGCACGTCGGACTGCACCCGCAAATAATCCACATGACCAAACTTCACCAACGGCATGCCCGGCTGCACGGTATCGCCAACCTCAACCATTTTCTTCAGAATAATGCCATCGAAAGGCGCTACCGATTTCGCATCGCGAATTTTGGTGTCGAGCTCCTGTAGCTGTGACTGCGCCTGCATCAGCGCTGCTTGCGCCTGATTGACCTGCGTCAATGCCGAGTAGAGATCGGCATGACGCTCCAGATCCGGATCACCATAGCCGATCATGTCACCCATTTCGCGGCTGAACATGTTGTCCATCATGATCGGCAAACCAAAACCCGGCATCGACGATGGACTCTCGCTGCGTGGTGAAATCAGCTCGCGGTTGTATTGCACTCGCGCATTCTGCAATGCCGCCTGGGCATTGGCGATCTGCGCCTGTATCGCCTGCCGTTTGGCGAGCAAATCATCATCATCGATGGCCACCAGCACGTCGCCCTGGCGGAACCTGTCACCCTCACTGCCGGCGATCATCTCCACCCGACCGGGGATCTGCGCTGTCAACGTGACTTCCTTGAATGGGATTACAGTGCCACTGACGGTGGCGGTGCGCTGCCCCTCGCCCGCCTGAACCGTGACGATCTGGCTCTCGGCTGCCTGCAGAGCGGGAATGGTGAGCACTGCGCCCAGAACCAGGTGCAATAACTTGTGGTGACGCCTCATCGCGCTTTTCCTCATCAATATCGATTCCGGCCGCAGGGGGCTGCGGTCCACTCGGTAGATCAAACTCAACTGCGGCAACCGGCGACACGCGCGGAAGCCAGGCCGCAACTCAATAGTGGCTGGTGCGTTGGTACGCCTCCGCCATCAACATGAAACTTTTTTTGAAGGACTCCGCCATCAACGGATCCTTGATCATCGCAGGATAGTTCCCGCGCCTGAATTGCAGCGAACGCGTGGTAAAAGCCATGCCTAATGCAAAAAGCCCTGGCGGATCATTCAACCAACGCTCCCACTGTGTCCGATCTGCCCGCAAATCCCAGTCGGGATCGTCATCAGAGCAGGTCGACACTTCCCGCACCTCGCCATCCCTGATCACCAGAAAAGCCCGTGGCGAATCCTCATCGAGCAGACCAAACGCCACAATAGAATTGAAGTGCGCCATGCGCAGCTGCTCGGCCAAACCGTCTTCCTGATTCCAGGTTTCTTTCAAGTAGTCGAGCCAGTCTCGTGAAAAGACATCCGACCCTTGAGCAGCGTTTTCATCATGTAACATTTTATTGTCTACGGCAATACTCATGCCGGAATTACTATCGCTTGTTTTTCAACAACTTGGAGCTACACGATTACCCCAGTTGTTGCAATACCAAATCACTTCGACGGGAATAAATCGCAGCAAGCCCGTGAACTGACTCACAATTTTCCGTGCAACAGTGTTGCAACAACACTTGCAACACTATGCAACGCTCCTGCATCATCACCCGCATGACAGCTGCTTCCGACAAAGACACGGCCCTGACACTCGACAACATCAGACCGGTATTGGAGCGCATAGTTTCCTTTATCGATGAAGGAGTTATCATCGCCAGCGCGCGCGGCCGGGTACTCTACCATAACCCTTCGAGCATCGAATTGCTGAACCTACCTGGGGATAACCCTATAGAAGCCCTCAACAACCTCAACGGCTTCGACCTTCAAAGCGCCTTGGGTGACCTCAACGATAGCCCTGCAACTGCAAATCAAATCAGCCAGTTTCGCAAGTTCAGCCACCAATTCGACAACGCTGGCGATATCCGCATCATCGAGTTCAGCACCGGCCTGGTGTCACTGGAGGACGGCAGTACGCGCCTGCGTCTGGTGTTGTTGTCCGACCGCACTGACCAGCTCCGCCTCGATGCGATTCTTCGCAGTCACGACCACTTTGGCATCATCACCAGCGACCCGGTCATGCAATCCTTGACCGCCCGCGCGCATCAGGTTGCCAGAGCGCGAGCAGCCGTATTGTTGCAGGGCGAATCAGGCACCGGCAAGACGCTGTTCGCACGCATGATCCACCAACTCAGTGATCGCAGCCGTGGCCCGTTTATCGAAGTCAACTGCAGCGCAATCCCCGAAGGACTGGTCGAATCGGAGCTGTTCGGCCACGTAAAAGGCGCCTTCACCGGTGCCATGCAGGATCGCCCCGGCCGCTTTCAGGCAGCCGATGGAGGCACCCTTTTTCTCGACGAGATTGGCGAGATTCCGCTGCACCTGCAGGCCAAACTGCTGCGCGCGATTCAGGAGCAGCGCTTCGAACCGGTGGGTTCCGACGAGACCGTCCAGGTCGATGTCCGCATCATCACCGCTTGCAACCGCGGCTTGCGCGACATGGTCCGGACCGCCGATTTCCGCTCTGATCTCTACTATCGTCTCGCCGTTGTGGCACTGGAGTTGCCGCCGTTGCGGCAACGCCCCGGTGATATCCCACTGCTCGCCCGGCATTTTATGACGCGCTTCGCACGCTTTGGTTACCCAAGTAATATCGAACTGACCGCATCGGCACGACGACTACTGCTGGCCTACCACTGGCCAGGCAACGTACGCGAACTGGAAAATGCCATCGAGCATGGCATCATCTGCGCGGTCTCCGGCAAAATTCGGGCTGAATCCCTGCCGCCACATCTTACCGAAGCCGCACAAGCATCAAACACCGCAACAGCGGCAGCCCATGACAGCGAGCGCGACCGCATTATCACCGCCCTGCAAGCCGCCAATGGCGTCCGCAGTGCCGCCGCTGCCAGCCTCGGCATCGACCGCAGCACCCTGTGGCGGAAAATGAAAAAATACGGCTTGCAATAGAGAATTGCCTTCAGCGCAGGAATCTGTCAGTTTCAGCGTCATTTCAAGCAAGCAGCGACCCCTCATGGACGAAGCATTCACCCTCATCGATACCGCCGACGCGTTGCAACAGCTCTGCCAGCGGCTTGCCACGAAACAATGGTTCGCCATCGACACGGAATTCCTGCGGGAAAAGACCTACTACCCCAAGCTCTGTCTGATCCAGGTTGCCAGCGACGAGGAGATTGCCTGTATAGACCCGCTCGCCATCGACGATCTCACCCATCTCAAAACACTGCTGGCCAACACAGCGGTTACCAAGGTATTTCACTCCGCCTCACAGGACATGGAAGCGCTGCTCTATACGCTTGGGCAGACCCCGACACCGATTTTCGACACTCAGATTGCAGCCGGACTGCTCGGCCAGGGCGACCAGACCGGCTATGCCGCACTGGTAGAAAAGTTACTCCAGGTTCAGCTGCCGAAAAGCCAGACCCGCACCGACTGGTCGCGTCGCCCCCTCTCCCCGGAACAGCTGCGCTATGCCGCCGATGATGTGCGCTATCTGCGTCAAATCTATCCACTGCAAATGACACAGCTGGCGCAACAGAACCGGCTCGACTGGGTACGCGAAGACTGCGCCATGCTGGAAGATCCCAAAAAATATCAGCCACAGGCCAGCACGGTACTGCGGCGCGTCAAGGGACAGCATCTGCTGCCGATTCGTCAACGCGCCACCATTCGCGAACTGGCCCTGTGGCGCGAGCAGCAGGCCGAAAAACGCAATCTGCCCAGAAAGTGGGTGCTGTCCGACAACGCCGTGCTGGCACTGGCACAAAATCCTCCCGCCACAGCCGACGACCTGCGCAACATCGACAACCTGCCAAGCAAAACTGCTTCGCGTCACGGCAACGAACTGCTGACCATCATTCACGACAGCTTGTCACTCGACGACGCAGAAATCGCACGACGCATCCCGCAGAAAAAGCTCACGCCGGAGGAAACCGGCAAAGTAAAAGCAGTACAGAAAATACTCGCAGAGATTGCACAGGCAGAAAATATCAACCCTTCCCTCATCGCCTCACGCAAGGATATCGAACACCTCATCCAGATAGGCAACAACATTCCGCTGATGCGTGGCTGGCGTTATGAACTGGCGGGAAAGCGCATCGAAGAAATGCTGGCAAGCGAAGCCTAGCCGGTATAGAAACCCTTCAACACCAGAAAGGCTGCGCGCACGGCAATAAATTGTTCCGCATCCCCGCCCCTGTCCGGATGATGCATCGCCGCAAGCCGACGATAGGCTACCTGGATCTCGTCCCAGTCAGCCCCTGCCTCCAGGCCGAGCACCGTCAGCGCATCCGGTTGGCGATCGGTGGCGGCGAAGCGCTCCCAGAATCCAGACAGCAGTTTCTCCACGCCGTCGGGCGTCATGGTGTCGAGATTGTTCCAGTCGAGGTAGTAGGCGCTGAGCGCCGCATCGGCAGCCCCTGAGCGCAGCGCTCCATGACCACCCGCCTGGGTGGGATGGAGGCGGTTTTCCATCGGTGAAATATGGAGGTATAACCCGTCAGACAACAATTCACGCTGCAAGGCATAGAGCGCATTCATAACGAAAAAATGCCCGGTATACAGCGCCATCGACGGATCATCCATGGCATCGATGTACAATTCCTGCGCCTTGAGCG
>CAZQXF010000099.1:0-8518 GCA_964596975.1 uncultured Thiotrichales bacterium
TTGCCCGAGAATTCGGTGTGATTGAATTTCTTGCCCTTGATCGGCGTCAGCACCTTTTTCTTGTAGTCTTTTTTGCTCACCAGAACCAGCTGATCACTGCCGTTGTCCACCCATAGCCAGGGTGTTGCCGGATGGGTTTTGACAAAGAAACCATCGCCACCGACGTCGATTTTTTTCACAAAGGCCCAATCGTACATTCTCCAGATGGTAATGGCCGACTGTTTCAGATGCGGTGTCGCGAAATAGAAGTGGCCGTCCTGATACCAGTAGGTTGCAGAAAAAAGGTGAGGCATGCTGTCGATGGGGTGGCTGAAAACAACCTTTTTGGTTCTCAGATCGAAAACTTCCATCTGCTTCCCTCGGCGTGATGTGCCGATAATGAAGTTCTCGAATGGATCAATGAAAAAATCTTCATAGGGTTCATCCAGCGGAATATAGTCGATGGCCAGCGTTTTCGTGTCGAGGATACCCAGTAGCGGCTTGTCACGATAGGTAAACAGTGCCTGATCACGGGTATAGAGGTCATAGAGCGCACTGATACGCCCTTTGAGCGGAAGGATTGTCTCGACTTCCAGCGATGCTGCATCGAATACGACCATGTTCTGGGGCAAGCGGCAGGTTGCGAACAGGCGTCGGTTGTCTTGCGAAACGGCGATGTTTCGCAAGTAGACACAGGCTCTTGCCTTGTTCAGCAGGCGGCCTTTTTTCAACGAATACTGGGTGACCCAGCCATCGCGCGAAGGAATAAAAATACGTTCGCCACCCGGTAGCGTGTATTTGATACCGCCATGCACATTATTGACCGGGAACTTATCGAGGATTTGCTCGTCTTCCATGATCCAGACTTTGTTCGCACCGCGCTCGACAACCGGCGTGACGTTGCGGATGTCCTTGATGCCGAGGTCTTTTGCTTCGCTTTTGATTGTGCTTCTGCTGCTGTCGATATCTTCCTTTGTCCACTGGAATGTTGCGGGCTTCGACAAATAGCCAATAATGGCGGCCGCGTCTTGTACGGTCAGGTTCGGGAATGCGGGCATCAATGTTGCTGGTAGTCCGCCGAGGATGATCTTTTCCAACTGTGCAGGCGATTTGCGCTTGACGAACTGCGGAAGGAGGGGCGGGCCGCTGTGGCCGATGCGATCGACGTGGTGGCAACTGGCGCAGTATTGGTCGTACAGACGCTTGCCACTGCTGACAGGGTGTTCTCCCTGTTGAGTTGCCTCTAACTGGTGGATGACGAGGCCGTCGGCGGTTGAGGAAGAAAATGCCTGGCTGGGAGCCAGGCAAAGCAGGGAGGAGAGGACCAATAAAAACGGAATGCGTTTTGCCAAGTACAAGTGAGCACCTCTATATCGTTTGTTATTGTCAATTCAGCCATGCCCGAATGGCGGGTCGAAACGACGTCGACTACTTGTACGCATCGTAACTTTTCGGGCTACCCCTGACCAGTCAGGAGCAGCGCGAAAAACCACGGTGTCTATTGCTGGATGATTGAAATGGCCTGCCCCATGTGGGGCAGGCGCATGCCGTCAGATCATTCGATCAGTACACGTCCAGCATGGTGTTGGTCACGTTGAACTTGCCGGTAGGCGTTTTCAAACGATCGTCCTTGATGACCTTTTTCAGCTTGAGCGTATTGGAATCGTAAACGAGGATCGCGGAAGGAACCTCCTTATGACCCCAGACCGATGTCCAGACTTCGGAACCATCGGCGTTGAACTCGAAGTGTACCGGTCCACGCAGTTTGACTTTCTTGCCATCGCCGATATCGAACTCGCCACGGAATTCTTTTGGCATCGGCAGTGTCTTGACCACTTCCAGGGTGTCCTTGTCGAGCACATAGACCTGCGTTTGCAGTTTGCGATCGGGGTTGACAGGACGATCAGCAAAGATGTACTTGCTGTTGGGGTGTGACTTGATGAACAGATTGCCACCGCCATTGCCTGGCAGTTTGGTGGTTTTCACGATCTTCCAGGCGTTGTCGGGATGCCCCTTGGGATCGGTGCCGATGAACACGATCGCATTGGCGCCGATGTGTCCGGTGCCCCAGATAGGGCCATACTTCTTGTGGTCGATGTTCACGCCACGACCAGGGTGTGGCTTATTGGCACCGGTCTCTACGATCGCTGCAAGCTTACGCTCGACGGTGTCGACGACGGCAATCTTGTTACGCGCGTTGGCGGCGACGAGGAAGTAGCGTTTGCTCAGATCCCAGCCACCATCGTGCAGATAGCGTTCCGCATCGATCATCGTGATCTTGGGGTTTTTTACATCCTCGTAGTTGTAGAGCCAGACTTGGCCGGTCTCCTTGACGTTGATGACCCACTCGGGCTCGTGATGCGACGCCACGATGGATGCGACACGTGCCTCACGGGTGAATTCACCGGTGTCATAGGTGTAGCTTGCCGTAGAAACGATTTTCTTGGGCTCCAGGGTAGGGCCGTCGAGCACAACGATCGAAGGTGGCCAGTAGCAGCCCACGACGACCAGCTTGTCGTCGAAATTGCCTTTTTCGCCATTGTATTTCGATGTATCGATACTGCGGGCGTCGTTACAGGTACGGATTTCAGCAACATTCTCCGGCTTTTTCATCCACAGGTCGATCATCGAAGCCTTGCCATCACGCCCGATAACGTACATGTAACGTCCTGACTTGGATGTCCGCAGGATGTGGGTTGCAAAGCCGGAATCGACGACGCTGATGATTTCCTTTGTGTCGCCATCGATGATGGCAATCTGGCCAACATCACGCAGGATGACACCGAAATAGTTCTTCCAGTTGCGGTTGCCCTCTGGCTTGGTTGGACGCTTATCGACCGGAATCAACACCTTCCAGCTTTTCTTCATGTCCGCCATGCTTTTTTCTGGCGGGGGAGGAGGTGTCATCTGGATGTATTTCGCCATCAGGGCTGTCTGAGCCTTGGTCAGCTCACCAGATTTTCCCCAACCTGGCATGCCGCCGGGCGTGCCGTTGAAAATCAGGTGCTCCAGCGCAGCGGTACCCATGGCCTTGGTCTTTTTTGGCTCCAGGTTCGGGCCGAGCGCGCCTTTACGCAACATACCGTGACAGCCAGCGCAGCGGTCGAAATAGATTTGCGTTGCAGTTTTCAATTCATCGGCGGTCATTGTGGGTTCTTTACTGTCCCCTTTCGCGAACGCAGAATTCGCGAGAACCATCGATATGCCTAGAGCAAGTAATTTGCTCATGGGTTTTTTCATAGCCATCTCAGTTACCTCGTTGGACTGTTGGTGTTGCGGAAAACGGTTGGTTCAGTGGGAGTTGCCCGGCACGGCAACTCCTTTTTTGTATCTGGGGGCCCATGGCGAGCACGCCACAGGCTCCGTTCTGCCCGATCAGTCGTCAGGTTCTCCTTTTTCGATCTTCTTCTTCTCCGAAAAGTAGATGAAGAACATTGGCAGCACGATTAGCGTGTGCAGAAATATCGTCAGTGTCATCGGCCCCCGGTTCAGCGTACCGAAGAAACTGGGGAAGATGTCTGTGAATGCTTCAATCATGATCGTTTCCTCTATTGTTATCTGACTGGCCACACCCGCTGCCGGGCATGGCCAGATTGGACATCAAGCTTGCGCAGGCTCTGCTACGGCACCCGTCGCGCCTTCAGCGGAAATGCCGGCGGCTTCTTCAGCCTTCAGGCGTGGTCCGATGGTCAGCAGATCCTTGAACAGCATCACGAAGCCCAGCATCGTCATGATGCCCATCGCCAGGCGCCAGCCCATGGCCTGCAACATCCAATGTGAGTTCTGGGCAGCGAAGTAGCCCTGCCATGTCGCACCGAATTCAGCGCGCTCGATCATGCTTTGCTGATAGCCCGCAATGGTCAGCGCCATGGTCATGCCAAGTACGCCCAGTGTGAGCAGGGTAATGCCCCATTTCCCGGCGGCGGTGAAGCGCATTTTCTTGATGCCATATTTTCCCTGCACGGCAACGTACATCATGCCGATGAGAATTGAGGCATAAGCGCCATAGAAGGCAAGATGGCCGTGGGCAGGTGTCCACTGTGTGCCGTGGGTGTAGATATTGATCTGCGGCAGGGTATGCATGAAACCCCAGACGCCAGCGCCAAGGAAGTTGCCGAAAGTGTTGACCACGAACCAGGCAAAGGCGGGCTTGTTGGTCACGCCGTGGTTTTTGGCGGATTGCTTGCCCCAGTCGTAGATGACGTGAACGAACATGCCGACCAGTGGAACCGGTTCCAGAGATGAGAACAGGGCGCCGATCTCCCACCAGTATTCAGGCGTACCGATCCAGAAATAGTGGTGACCGAGACCAAGAATGCCGGAGCCGAACAGCATGGCCAGTTCGATCCAGATCCACATTTCGACGATCTTGCGGTTGGCGCCGATGGTCTTGATCAGACCCCAGCCAACAACGGCCGCAACATAGACTTCCCACGTGGCTTCGACCCACAGGTGGACGACCCACCACCACCAGAACTGATCCATGGCGATGTTCTTGGTGAAAAACATCCCGGCCAGATACAAGCCGGCGAGCGCCAGCAGATCGAACATCAACACGGTGATAATGCCGGTTCTTCTGCCCTTGAAAGCGGTCAGGAATACATTGGCGAGAAAGCCGAGTACGACCACCACGATCCCAATATCAGCCCAGCGGGGTGCTTCGAGATATTCGCGTCCTTCGTTGATCAGCCAGATCGACATCTCGTTGCCCGCGCCCACCTGTACGACGAGGTAGACGACAACGACAACCGCGATCGCGGCTGTAAGGACGAAAAACAGCAGCTTGCCAATGGCGACACCGACCGTTTCAATCCCGGTCTCTTCCGGCAGCAGCCAGTAGACAGAGCCAATCATGGCGTACAGCAGCCACACCACTAAGGCATTGATATGCACAGTACGGTTGACTGAAAAGTCGAGTATTTCAAACAGAAAACTCGGATAGAGATACTGAATGGCGGCGAGCAGGCCAAACAGCAGGTTGGCAAGAAACAGAACGATTGCTACCTGAAAATACCAGATGGCGAGCTTCTGTGACTCCCATTTGACTTCACTATATTTACTTAGCATTGACACCACCATTCATTTTCGCAAAGTTTCTGGGGAACCCGTTGGTATCGATCGATGACATATGCTTGATGAAGGCGACGACGGCCTTGGCTTCGTCCTCGGTGATGCCAAGCTCAGGCATGCGCCTGGCGTGGGTAGGGAAGGTCGATGGATGAAGCAGGAACTTCGCCATGGCCTCCTCGCGCGTGGTCGTGCCGGTCATTGCCATGTATGGCCCGGAGGGGCTCCAGGCCGGGTCGAGCCAGGCTTTGGTCAAATCCGGCGCAAAGTAGCCGCCGTTGCCAAGCAGTGTATGGCAGGACATGCAGTTCTTCGCCTGAACGGTCAGCTTACCGTGCCGTAGCAGGGCATCTGCTTCTTCAGGGCTGTAGTCACTGCGACCAAAAAACGCCTCTTTGTCACCGATCACAGGGACTTCATGACCGCGTTTGGCATCGTACTCGTAGGTGATCTTTTGATTGATGACGGTTGAAGGATAGATACGCATTGGCTTTTTCGCCTGCATATCCTCGTCGGTGCCCATCGAAATCTGGGCGACTGTGTCGACACTGAGCCAAATCAGCAGTAATGCGCTGACGCCCGTAACCCATCCGGCAGACTTTCGCCAGAAGCGGGTACTGCTCCAGACTGAAGTTGGTCTTTCTTCCACGCTGCACCTCTTTCGTTTGCTTGGTTTTGGTTAATGAGATTCTGGTGATTCGCAGGCGTCATGCGTACGCTGCACCAAAAAATAGACGATATGGGGAAAGATCAGATAGCCGACCATCGCGCCCATCAGTACTTTCTGCGTGAACGGATCGCTTTTGATGTGAACCGACAATACCCACAGACTGTAGGTCTGTAGACCCCAGAACATGTAGGCGAGCGGCATCATGTAATCACGCAAGCGCTCGATCTTGATCATGGTGTAGGTACCGGCATAGGCGGCGCCAAAGAGGATCACCAAGGCCGCGGAGACGAAGATCGTCAGAAAACTCGAAGAATCCAGGTACGGCATGCTCCCTCCGGGGTGTGACAAAGAGTGAATTCTATGAGGATGCAGTGTAGGAACCACACCTCAGCTTTTCCTTGACCCGGATCAAAGGTAAACTCCGACGCGGTTATCAACTCAATACAGGACACGATCCAATGAAGACAAAACATATTCTCGCGCTTGCGATCATCGCAGCGTTGACCGGATGTAGTGGTGGTGACGATGCAGCAACAGGCGAAGCATCAAAATCGATGGTAGAAAAGGTGGCTGAAGGTGCAAAAGACGTGGCTGGCAAGGCAGTCGATAGCGCCAAGGATGCCGCATCGGGCGTCGTTGAAGGCACTAAAGATGTAGCAACTGCGGCAGCCGATGCCACCAAAGAGGCCGCTGGTGCAGCAGTCGACAAGGTAAAAGAGGTTGCTGGTGAAGCGGTCGATTCCGCCAAGGACGCGGCCGGCGCCGTCGCTGACAAGACCAAGGAAGTGGCTGGTGGTGCAGTCGCTAGCGCCAAGTCTGCTGCGGCTGCCGCAACCGGCGGTGCCGATGCTGCCAAGCTGTATTCTGCCTGTGCCGGATGCCATGGCCCCAAAGGTAACATGAAGGCACTGAATGTAGCGCCTCTGCTCGCGGGTCAGAGCAAAGACGATATCGCCAAGAAGATCCACGGCTACAAGGATGGAAGCTATGGTGGTCCGATGAAGGGCGTGATGGCGACTCAGGTCACCAAGTTGTCTGATGCCGATATCGACGCACTGGCGGATTACATCTCCAAGTTCTGATTGTTATCAGAATGTTGGTGCCCCGTTTGTACGGGGTAAAAAACGGGAGCTTCGGCTCCCGTTTTCGTTTACCCGACGGGTAGGTTGGGTACGTTGCTTGCCGGCAGGAATAACGGCGGACTGAAGCTAAGCTGTTACCGCATTGTCTGGCTGCGGCGATGTTTCCCGCAGGCCGATCTCGTCGTCGTCGAGATAGCAGCCAGGGTCTTCAGCCCAGGCATCACCGTAAAGCTGCAAGGCGCGAATCCGGCTGTTGCCGCCACAGATATCAAAATGTTGGCACTGCCCGCAGCGTCCGGAAATCTTGCGTGGTTGGCGTTTGAATCCCGCCATTAGCGGGTCGCTGGTATCGTCCCAGATGTCACCAAAGCGCCGCTCGCGGACATTGCCAAGACTATAATCCCACCAGAAAGTATCAGGATGAACATTGCCGAGGTTGTCGATATTGGCGATGTTGACGCCGGCGCTGTTGCCGCCCCATTGCGCCAGTTTCTGGCGGATGTGCTCGGCGCGATCCGGGAAGCGCCGCCGCGCCCAGTGATAGAAATAAACGCCATCGGCGTCGTTGTTACCGGTGACGAATTCCTTGTTGCTGCCTGACGCCACCACATCGAGTACGGTCTCGAACAGCTGATCCATTGCCTGCCGGGTGGTGGCGAAATAGGCGTCCTGCTTGCGGTTCTTGTTGCCGCGGCCGCCATAGTTCAGGTGCGAGAGGAAGAATTTATCGACATGTTCGTCTTCCATCATTTGTAATAGCGCAGGGAATTCGGCGGCATTGTGTTCGGTCAAGGTGAAACGCAGGCCAGTTTTGATGCCCTCTTCATGGCACAGGCGCAGCGCGTCCAGGCTGGCGTCGAAGGCGCCTTCCTTCTGGCGAAATTTATCGTGTGTTTCGCGCAAGCCATCGATGCTGATGCCAAGGTAGTCATAACCGACATCACGGATGCTGGCGATGTTCTGCGGAGAGATCAACGTGCCATTGGTGGACAGCGCAGTGTAGAAACCCTTGTCCTTGGCGCGGTGGGATATTTCGAAAAGATCATGACGCATCAGCGGTTCTCCGCCGGAAAGCACGAGCACCGGCACGCCATAGTCGCGCAGGTCGTCCATGACGCTGAACACTTCTGCGGTACTCAATTCGCCGGAAAAGTGAGTGTCGGTGGAAACAGAGTAGCAATGCTTGCAGGTGAGATTGCAGCGCCGGATCAGGTTCCATATGACCACCGGCCCGGGAGGATTGCGTTTCGGCTGGATGGGGGTGGGATCGAGCAGCTCCTTGATGAATTGGTTGACTCTGAACATGGCTATCCTCCAGGATGGTTTGACAGGCTAGTGGTGGGCCTGATGTCTCGATAATATTCTCCGTGCGAAAAAACCTCGCAGTTTTCGCTACAATCTGAATCCCGTTTTTTTCAGTATTTTCGTACTGAACAAAATATCGTACGCCCGTACACGGTTGCCCAGTATTTGCTTCATTTCCTCGATGCGCGCCATGACCTCATCACGGTTGTGTCCATGCACCATGGCAAACAGGTTGTAAGGCCATTTGTCACCAAAGCGGGGACGCTGGTAGCAGTGGCTGACAAAGTCGAGTGCGGCTATTTCGCGCCCCACTTCATCAACAGCATCGTCGGGTACATTCCAGACACTCATGCCATTGCCGCGGTAACCCAGCGCATAGTGGTTGGGTACTGCACCGATGCGCCGAATGGCGCCA
>CAZQXF010000100.1:0-8505 GCA_964596975.1 uncultured Thiotrichales bacterium
TGCATGAGATGCTTCTTACGCGGTCCTTCGGTTGCTTGTCATTGTTATTGTCCGGCCTCGCCGGTCTGGCACGTCATGGTGTGTCCCCATGATCTTGTCTACCAGAAGCGATGTGAACTCTATCACATTTCTACGTAAGATAGCTTGCTTTCCAAGCCCTGTTTCGGATGCGAAAATGAAAAATAATGTTAACAGTTTCGGGCTGGTTGCCCGTAGCCGCTGGCTGTTTGCTGGGTTGTTACTGTTCCTGTCGACATGGAGTGGAACCGTTTTGGCGTCACAGGGTAAGTTGGTGATCCTTACTTCCTTTCCGCAGGAGATGACTGAGCCACTACGGCGGGCATTCCTCAAAGAACACCCCGATATCAGCATCGAGATCCAGCGTCGCGGCGACTCTGATGCGGTAAAACTGATTCATGGTATGGAAGGAAGCCCGACCGTGGACCTGTATTGGAGCGCCGTACCCGATGCCTTTGAGCTATTGAAGCAGGGTGGCTACCTGCAACGCTACAAGTCGGCTGTTGATGCGGTACCGGCGTACCTTGGTACCATGCCCATCAGCGATCCGGATGGCTACTACACCGGGTTTTCTGTGTCCGGCTATGGCTTTATGCGAAATATCCGCTATCTCGATGCAAAACGTCTGCCTGAGCCGCGGGACTGGTCGGCGCTGGCTGATCCCGTCTATTTTGGCCATGTCGGCATGACATCGGCTTTTCGTTCCGGGCCAACCCACCTCGTCATTGAACATATCTTGCAAAGTCGTGGATGGGAAGCGGGCTGGCGTTTGATCCAGCGAGTAGGGGGTAACCTGAAAACGGTGACGCGCACCGGCTATGATGTTGCCGAAGGGGTGCGTGATGGTGAGTTTGGTATCGGTGTCGTCATCGACAGCTATGCCATCTCGGCAAAGGCGAGCGCCTACCCGGTTGCCTTCAGATACCCGGCAGAACTGGTGATGCTGCCAGCGAGTATTGCATTGTTGAAGAATGCGCCGAACCCGGTGGCAGCCAGGCTGTTCGTCGACTTTCTGTTATCGGAAACGGCGCAGTACTTGCTGCTGGACAAGCGCATCGCGCGATTGCCGATCAAGCCCGAAGTCTACGATTCGGCAGCCGATGATTTTCCGAACCCGTTCAAAGCGGCCATTATCAATCGCAGTGTGCCGTTTGATCTGAGTACCTCCATCAAGCGTTATGCACTGGTCAATTCGCTGTTCGATGTCATGGTGACGTTTAATCTGGCATCACTTCGGCGGGTTACCTCTTTGTTGCATGCTGTCGAAAAACGTCTGGCAGTCGACGACAACGCCAAGGCGAGGGCGCTGTTGCAGCAGGCGCGTGATGAGATTGAATTTGTTCCTGTGGTGGAGCAGAAGTCAAGAGATTCTGCTTTTGTCGCGCAGTTTTCTCAGGAAAGGGCTGACACGGATGACGCGATCAGGCAGCGCGGAATCGCATTGGAGAAGCAATGGACTGGTTTGTTCCACGAGCGTTACCACAAGGCTTACCTACTGGCTGAAAAGGCGTTGTCAGTGCTTGTTGCGGATGCAAAAAAGGGGCGTCAGTATGTCAGCGCTCAATCTGGTAAATAAGGTCGATCGACTGGCGTTTGTCGCTGGATTCCGCCTTGAGTTGCAGGTAGCGATTCAGCTTGTAACGCATTGACAATACACTGGTGTCCTCGAACAAGCTGGTGGTGTATTCAAGGTAGAAGCGGGGTGATAGGTATTTGCCGATCACCAGTGCGCTTTGCTCCAGCTCTTCGCCGGGTTGAATGGCGAGTACGTCGAGGCCGGCACGGCGGCGCAGGTCGTCGACCAGACTCGCGCTGCCTTTCAGACCGAGTCGGGCGACGGCGGTCAGGAGCATATTGGAATCACGCTGGTTCGATGCGCCAAAGGGTTTTCCTGTCAGCAGGTAGGCCAAGGCGTTGGTCTCGTCCATGACGGGGTTGGAAAATATTCTGCTTTCAGGATGGTGGATGGGGCCGCTGATTTCGAGACCGGTGGTAATGCCGTCGATTTTTCTTACCGCGCGCAGATTCAGGCCGGGCGAATTCAGTGGCCCGTTCCAGTAGATTTCGCCGCGTTCGATATCGAGTTTCTGGCCCAGTGCTTCGTAGTAGCCGTTGACCACGGTCAGCGATCCATCGCCAGAGATGGCCTGGCCGGGCGCTTCGGTGATCCTGAGTTTTCCGCGCAGATCGGCATTGAGGCCGAAGCCGGACAGATGTACTTTGTCGCCGAGCCGGATGGCAACCTTGCTGTAGACGTTGAGCCGCGAGCTGTGCTGTTGTGCTTGCAAATCAGTGAAGTACACATCATCCGAAGGCGTTATCGCTGTTTCCGGAATCCGTTTGAAGCGAATATTGGCCTCGGGAATCAGGACCTCGCCATTGACGTCGATTCTCGCGGGGATGGCGGCGATGTTCAATGTTGGTGAAATCCAGACTTTGGCCATCGGCAGGCTGGTGGCGAGGAAGTGTTTTCCGGTCAGGTCGATGTTGGCCTTCCACTGCTTGATCGTGGGCCAGACGATATTCCCTGATACTGCGATTTGGCCGTCTCCTGATGTCAGGCTGCCGTCGATGATGGCACTTTTAGCATCCGTGGTCGTGGCGGAGATGTCGATATTCTCTATTTTTATTCCCGCCGCAGGCAGGCGCACGGATGCGTTGTTCAATGTCAGCTTGCCGTTCATTTCGGGATGAGAAAGCGTGCCACCCAGCCGTACAGCGAGGTTGATTTTCCCGGCTGGATCCATGATGCCTTCGGATATCGGTTCGATCCATTTGAGCTGGTCGAAGCGGCCCTTGATGTTACCAGCAAGGGCGCGGTTATTGGTGTCGACAGAAATTGTCGCCGCCAGTTGGTTATTGTGGTCGAGTTCTGCGGATGCAGTGGCCCTGATTTTTTCGCTGATCTTGGAAATATCAAAGTGTGCATCGATTGTGTCGTTGAGGTACTTTGTCAATGGCAGCCATTGCTTGAGGTGTTTGAGCGGAAATGCCTCCAGTCGGGCGCTAAGGGTCGAGGGTTGCCCTTTGCTCAAGCTGGCTTCAAGGCACAGCCGGTCTTGCCGGTTGTTGAGACAGATTTGCTCCAGTGTCAACGCCGTTGGCGTGATTTCCAGGGTCGCGGGTTCCCGTTGGCGGTAGCTGGGTAAGCCGAGCGCTGTCAGCATCATCTTGTCGATGGTCCCATTCCAGCGTTTCAGGTCTCGGTCGTGGTGACCATCAAAGCTGAGGTGGGCCTGCAATTCCCGCTTGGGATCTCTGATGTTCAGCGAGCCCCGTTGCCTGGATTCATCCGCATGGCCCGTCAGCCTGATCTCAGCCAGGCTGAGTTTGTCCCGGCGAAGGCCCTTTGCGGTTAATTTGAAATCGGCGGCCAGCGCCTGCCCGGTCGATTGTAAGTTTAGGTTCAGTGCATCCAGCGCAATCGTTTTCCAGCGCAGCGATTTTGCGTTGAGTTGTAAACCTACCTTCGGTGATAACCACTTGCCGTCGATATTACCGTGTCCTGTGATCGTCCCGCGCAGGGAAGGGTAGAGTGCGGAGAGCTTCGGCATGTCTGCTTCAAAGCGAATATGTTTTGCTGCCTGACGGTCGGCTTCGCCCGAGAATTTCACTAGATTCGAACTCATCACCAGGCGGCCCTGCCGAACCGAGATCGCCTGCTTTTTGATATTCACGTCCGCATCGGTTTCTATCTGAAAAGGGAAGCCCTGCATCTTTCCCAGCATGGCGACCTGTGTTTTCAACTGTCCTTGCGAAAAATGCGCCTGACCACCAAAGTTGATGTTGCCGCTGTAATAGGGATCAATTTCCCCGGGATCGATGTTGTTGCCGCTGAATGATGCCTCGACTTCAACACCCCGCTGCCATCGGAGTTTCCCGTTGGCTACGATGTTGCCGTGCAGCGTATTTGCCTTCAGCTGCTGAACTTTCAGTTCGCTGAGATCGCCGTTTGCGTTGAACGAGATGGTTGCCTCGGGAATGTATTGGCGTGAGGCGGAATTGATCGTGCCGGATAGCGCGTATTGCTGTAGCCGTCCTTGCAGATGCAATAGCGCCTCGTCACCGGTGTTGGCGGTGATCCTGCCGTCGAGTATGGCTTGGGGGGACTCGGTAAAGTTGATATTGCCCCGAAGCAAATTCGAAAAAATTCCATAGTCGAAGCCGAGCTGATCTAGCCTCATGGTGTTGTGGTGAAATCCGCCCTGGAGGCTGATGTTTTTTATTGTGATGGGGTTCTTGTCTGGCTGCTCGATGCGTATTTCACCAATATCAAGATGCTCAATGGTCACGTTGAGAGGCAGTCGGAGTGTCGGCAGCTCGATATCAGGTGATGTTGATTTGGCATTTTTTTCCCGCACCGGGCGTTGCCATATCATTCGCTCGATGGTCAGTTTTTTGACATGCAGCTGTTTGTTACGCAGTGGCGCCAGTTGATAATCGATGCTGATGCCTTCGATGACGACTCGTTTCCCGGTGCTACTTGCAAAGCGCAATCGATCGATGCTTGGGCCTCGAACCAGGCTGTGATGAATACCGGATATTTCCACCATGCCGGGTTTGAGCGCCTGTACTTTCTCCAGCAGCCATACGGTGCCGCGCTCGCTGCTGATGCTCCACAGCGAGAGGGCAACAATAGCCGCCAGTAGCAGGAACAGCAGCCAATAAAGCGGCGTGAACAGTTGCCTCATAAATCAGGGCCCATGCTGAGGTGGAGACGGTAGTTGCGGTCCTCGTCGAACGGGAAAGCGAGGTCGATGCGGATCGGCCCGATAATCGAGTGGTAGCGGATGCCAAAACCGATGCTTTTGTGAAGATCATATTCGTTGAAGCTGTCGAAGGCGTTGCCGGCATCGGCGAACAGCGCCAATCCCCATTTTTGCCGGATAGGGTATTCCAGTTCGGCGCTGCCAGTCAGCAGATTGCGTCCGCCGTTGACCTCCCCGTCTGCGTTTGTTGGTCCCAGTGTCTTGTAGCCATAGCCGCGCACGCTGGCATCACCGCCAGCGTAGAAGCGCAGTGTTGCCGGTAACTTGCCGAAATCGCTGGTCGAGGTTGATCCCGCGCTACCACGAAAAAGCAGGCGAGCGCGGTTCCATGGGCGAACCAGTTTTGCTTGTGCGGAAAATTGCAGCATGTCGATGTCTGACAGTAGCCACGACTGACGGCTGCCCTTGACCTGTGCTGACAAGCGCCAACCGGAGCGCGGGTACAGTGGATCGTCAACCACGGTCTTGCTAATGGATAACCCCGGAATCAGCAGTATCGTTGTTTCCTCATTGTCGACTGTGGTGAAGGATTCCCGGAATGCGCGGATGCTGGCGTTCCTTTTCCAGCCGTCGCCCAAGGTGCGTGAAAAGGTCAGACCGTATTGGCTTGTGCTGCTACTGCTGGTGTCGGTGTCCTCGCTTTGCGAGCCAAAGGAGAGGTCGAGCCGATGCGTGCCCTGTTCGCCGATCGGAATGCCATAGTTGAAGGTCGTATTGCGGGTGACCTGTGACCAGTTTGTGGTGATGTCATAGCGATGTCCACGGCGGTTGAGATAGCGGTTCTCGAAGCCGAAGGAAAGCCGCGCCCCGGTGTCGGTGGAGTAACCGATACCGAGTCGGTAGGCGTGGCGTTTGCGTGCTTTCAGCTTGATCGTCACCGGGACGATGTTGCCGCTGTTGCCATGGCGTAGCGGAATTACTTCAACCGAGGCAAAGTAGTTGCTGTTGTAGAGGATCTGTTGCTGGCGCGTTAGCTGTTCACTGTCGAACGGATCCCCGCTGTTGATGATGAGGAACTGCCGCAAGAACTTTGGCCCGAGATGGTCGCTTTCCATGTTGATCTCGCCAAAGTGATAGCGTGGCCCGCTTTTCATATGGAGCTGTATCTCGGCCGTGTTGTGTTGCCGGTCGATGGCCAGGCTGTGGCGGGTAAACCGGGCAGAGAAGAAACCATAGCGGCTGGCGAACAGTTCAAGTTGCGTCTTGGCGTCTTCGTACTGCTTGTGGTTCAGCGGTGTTCCTCGCAATGACAAAATCTGGTTTTTCAGCTCACCGAAGCCGCTGAGTTGCTCCATGCCACCAGTAACCTGCAGGTCAACCTTGCTGACAATGACCCGTGGGCCTTGTTCAACGGTGAGATGGATAGACCAGCAATCGCTGTCGTTGCTGAGTTTGGATTTGATGTTGGCGTGGTAGTAGCCCAGTGCTTCCAGCGCTTTTCTGGCTTTTTTTCGGGACGATCGCCTGAGGTGTTCACGCAGCCATCCTTCTGTGTCACAGCGATAGGCTGAGAGATCGACGAAGGCGGTGATATTCTTGCGTGCCTCCTCATCCGCGCCATCGATGATCAATGAAGGATGTTTGGCGGCCAGTGCTGGTGTGAGCGATATCATCAACAACAACGCAAGGTGCACGACCCATGTGCTGGCCAATACGGATTGCGTTGCTGAACTAGAGCGCACTGATTGATTTCCTGTTGTAGGCTGTATGGAAGCGTATACTCGGAATATTCGGGAGAGACATGATATGTCATTGATTATAAAACCCATCCGCGCGTTTGCCGATAACTATATCTGGGCCCTCACTGCGGCAGGAAGTGATCTGGTTGCGGTTGTCGACCCGGGTGATGCGCGTCCGGTGCTCGACTGGCTACAGCGCAACGGCAAACGCCTCGGCGCGATCATGATCACCCATTTTCACAGCGATCATACCGGCGGTATCGCCGGCTTGCTGGAGAAGTTTCCTGAGCGCCCTGTCTATGGTCCTGCCGGGGAGCCAATTGCTGGCATTACACATCACCTGTCTGAAGGCGACGAAGTAGAACTGGGCTTCCTGTCGGCGGCGTTTTCTGTGCTCGATGTTCCCGGGCATACGGCAGGGCATATCGCCTATCTCGGCCATGATGTCCTTTTTTGTGGCGATACGGTATTTGCCGCCGGATGTGGCAGGGTCTTCACCGGTACCTTCGAGCAGTTGGCAAATTCACTGCTGCGTATCTCACGGTTACCACCCGAAACGCGCCTGTACTGTGCACACGAATACACGCTGGACAATATCGGTTTCGCCAAGTGGGTGGAACCTGATAACCCGGCATTGTTGAAGCGTGAAACCGAGGTGCTGGCGAAAGCAGAAAAGGGAATACCGACGGTACCATCGACGCTGGCGATCGAGCTTGAGACCAATCCTTTTCTACGGCTGACTGAACCGACCGTTGTTGCGGCGGCACAGCAGCACATGGCTGAGCCTTCCGATGATCCGGTTGCGGTGTTTACTGCGCTGCGGCAGTGGAAAGATCGGGAATATGATTGACACAGGGTGAGTGCCGTCAGGTGCTCACCAATATGCGTCTAATGGTGGGTACCTCGATGGCGCCCAGCCTCAAGACTTTTGGGGAACTGGTGACATGAAGAGTGAATAAAACGAAAAAAGGGCGGAAGCCGTAAAGCTTCCGCCCTTTTGTTTCCGGTAACCCGAGTGTCGAGGTTACTTGGCTTTGGGTGCCTGAGCTGGTGCTGGTGCAGCCGGCATTGGCGCCATGCCTGGAGGTGCATACATTGGCATGCCCTGAGGTGGTCCGTATGGGCCTACTGGAGGGCGACCGTATGGCGCTGGGCCACCGTAAGGGCGGGGAGCAAAGCCAGGGCCGCGCGGTGGTGGTGGCATATAGCCGCGTGGGCCGCTACCAAAGGAAGGACCGAAGGATGGGCCGTTGAAGTTGGGCGCCCAACCAAAGCTTGGGCCATTGCCCCAGCGTGGACCACCCCAGTTCGGACCACCACCCCAACGAGGGCCCCACCGATAATAATCGTCATCATCGTCGTCCCACTCGTCGATGAACTCTTCCATCCAGTACATCGGAGTCCATTCGGGCCAGTCGTTGTCGTCCCACGGGCCATCGTCGTTGCCAAAAAAGCTGGCATTTGCAGTTGTGGTCAGCGCCAGAAACGCTGCCGCAATTGCGCTGCTCATCAATAGTTTCTTCATGTGTTGAATCTCCTGGATAGAGTGCTGGTTGGTAATTCTGGTCTGCCGATGATCAATTGCTTTGTGAATGATGTCAAGATTGTTCACACCGTTTGTGATTGGTGGCACATCGGCGGCATGTGTCAGACGGCAACTGACCCTTCAATATGACATAAAGTGCAATGCCATTAAGTTAACCAGCAAGCCATTGATTTATATATTGATTTTATAGCAAGGATAGAATGGCTGCTGCCCCGTGGCGCGTTTTTTTCGGACGAAGCACCTGTCAGGACGTATTGCCGTCAGCCTTGGGTGAGCACTTTCAACAGCCTTTCAATGCTTCGAGAGCCAAGCTTATCGTGCAGCAGCCTCACCAGCGTATCCTTCATGGTTGATAACGCTTGGGCAAAGTTGATCTGGTAGTGATATTTCCTTGCCGCAGGCAATTGCTGACGGACTTAGTTTTTGCGTGGGGATGTCAGTTTGATCACGCACCTGGAAGAAATGGTTGAGTTCAGACTGCGTATTGCTCTTG
>CAZQXF010000101.1:0-8496 GCA_964596975.1 uncultured Thiotrichales bacterium
CGCTGAACAACACGGTCTGAAGATCAGCGAACTGCTCCGCTGCAGCCTCGCCCCACGCTCGAATCCCATGCAATCGTTCATACACTTCACCGATAAGGCGCAAATGCTTGTCAGGGTTAGCCGAACGCTTCGCGCCAAGCATCAGTTCAGCATAGGTAATCGCAGAAATGCAGATCTCATGATCCGCCGCGACCTCTGCTTCCATGGTACGCAAAACCTTGATAGGACGTCGGCGCATGATGTAGCTGCAAATATCGGTATCGAGCATATATAGCATTAAAATAACACTTCAAGCGATTGAATTTACGGTACTTTCCCGTTACTCAAGTTTCGCAGCCCGAAGCACTCACTTTGGCCCTGGAACGCAGGTAGGTTGGGCAACGGAACGATAGTGACCTGCCCAACAACCAAAGCCCGATATAACACCAAAGCCTCTGTTGGGCACGCTACGCTTTGCCCAACCTACCGGAATAGTGCCCATTAGAATGTCGAGCAAATCCATGCCACTTGAGAATGAAGGCCGACACTTGAGCTTTTCGAAATATTCGCTACGAGATACGATGAGAAATCAGGCTAGAACTCGACCCGGTCTGTCTCGAAAAGATCAGATCGATCGACCATGAAATCGTCGTCAGCAGTCGGAAGATCAGCCAACGAAGTCCAGCTTTTCCTTTTTGGCGTAATGATCACTGCATCGCCCTCTCGCCTGATCAACACTTCGTCGATACCCTCAAACTCCAGGCTGCGCGGTATACGCACAGCCTGGCTCTTTCCATTCTTGAACAGTTTGGCAGTAACAGTCGTCATGGCAAAATCCTCGAATCATATAGCAAGTATATGCCTTGCATATGCAGCCCTCAAGACCAGCGAAACCCCCTGCCGACCTGCCATCGCTGTTTCCGTCGCCCTCACAAGCCGATAAAAAACATCACCAGAAATAGCACAACCGCGACGACGGCCAACCAGAGCAAAGCACTATTTGATTTCCCGCTTTTCTCACCCGCATCCTGGCCGCCGGGTTTGTCAGCGCCCAGCGGCCGGTAGAGTGTCGTCGCGGAAAATGCCTGCCATGCATACTTGATCCAGCGCAGCACGATGAACGACAGCCAGATGGCCCAGACCAGTATCACGATCCGGTAATACAGCATCGGCAACGATTTGACGGAGGCCTGCGGCAGGCCGCGATCATTGAACCAGCGCAGAAACCAGACATCCGAGCCATTGCCGGCGACCTGCATTTTCGGGTGCCCGAGCAAGCCATTGAACAGCCCGTCCGCCATCGCGGCCAGCGCCATGATGGTGACGATCAGCAATAGCAGCTGGAAGGCGTCGAACTTGAGTGGCGAATGGGCAAACGGGTCCATGCCCTCACGCAGCTTCAGCAGATACAGCCAGCCGATGAACAGTACTGCCATGCCGATGCCGATATAGAGCCCAAAGGAATTGGCCTGGGTAAAACCGACCATGACCGCCAGCCAGGCGACACCGTTGATTTTGCCAAGCTGCATGACATGCAGGATCACCGCCGCCAGCAGCAATACCGGGAGTATCGACCAGAACAGGAAATCCGGGCCAACGCCACGACCCTCCGCGTGATAGACCCAGCGGTCGCGCGGCATCGTGATTTCGGTGGTGACATTGAACAACTCGATTGGCGCGCCATTACTGGTCACCAGAGAGAGTTCAGGCTCACGGTAAGTCGCCGCGATTCCGCTGTTGAGTTCGCCATCGATCACGATATTCGCATGACCGATATCCAGTGGAATTCTCGCTTCGCTGCCGGCTTCATTGTTGATTTCCCGGCCATTGACCGTCACCTGCCGGATGGTCGCATCGGGAATCTTCAGCACCAGCGTCTGGGCCTGCGTGGCTTCCACTTCGACATCGATTTCCAAGGCACCACCCGCACCGTCGTGTGGTGCCAGCGCCAGGTCGAACTGTTGCACCGCAACCGTTTTGCCTGGCTGTGGCGCGACGCGGGAAACCAGCAAGGTTGCCGTCTCACCGGGCCATGGCCGCAGCATCTTGATATTGTCACCCGACGCGGTCTGCTGATAGATGACCGGCAGCCCTTCCACGCTGAGTTCCCACTGGCTGGCATAATTGAACTGCCAGCGGGTACGTTGTGCCTCGGGTGCCGGCGGCAGTTCGATGTTGCGCAATAGGCCACCGGTGGAAGCGGCCAGCTCGTCGTCGCTAAACTGCAATGAGCTGCGAAAATGAATCTGCTGATCCCCGGCGTTGAACAGCACTTGAATCACATCGCCCTGGCGCGAGACCTGCGCCCCCGCCTCGATGATCACCTCCTGCGGCCAGGCGGGGATTGCAGCCGTCTCGACGCTGCCGGTGGGCGACACCCTTCGCACCGTGGTTTCCAGGTAAAGGCCATCGGTCAGCATGAATTCGCGTGTCACATCGAAAAAGGCAGGCAGCCGGCTATGCGGTAACACGGCCGGGCGGTCTGTAGCCGCACTGGCCTCGCGTTGCTGCTGGCGACGAAACGACAGTGCTTTCCAGCCATGCTGATCACGCACATGACTGCCCACCCAGCCAGTAACGGTTTCACTGTACCGGCGCACTGACAGCGGGATGCCCAGCTGCGCGGCATCTCCTGCCACCACCGCCTGCAGCACCACTTCGTGACTGCCACGTGGCAGCCTGGCCAGCAACTGTTTGCCCTGCCGCTTCAACGGCAGGCTCCGCGGCGGCCCTTTGTCGTCCAGCACAAAAGCGCGGAACTCCAGCCCGGCAACTGGCAGTTGGAGCAGCGCAAAGCCGGTGTCATCGACCGTCTGAACCGAAAACCGCGCCGTCATGTTTCCCTGCGCATCTAGCGTCAAATGCAGACGATCGATCGACGCACAGTCCGGCAGACAGGCAGGGGGACGATTGACCTCCTCGGCCAGTTGCTTGAGCAGATACGCTGGCGGAAAATCATCCGCCACCACAGGCCGGGGCAAGAGCGAAACCACCCCGATCGCTGCAAACAGCACGGCTACGATCGTCCGCCGCTTGCGTAACCACTGTCGCAGCATCAGCAAATCGACACCCGCCACGCGCAGAAACAGCAGCAGCAACATGGCACTGCTGACAAAGCCAAAGATCAGGTTCATCGTTGGCGTCATCAGCACCATCGGCAGCGATCCGGCATGCTGCAAGGCGCTCTCATCCCAGTGCAGAAAATGCACCCTGCCCTGCCAGCGCGGCACACCAACGGTCGAGCGAATCTCGTTTTCCTGGCGAAAGCGATTCACCGACGCTGATTTGTCCTGCGTCGCTACGCTGGCTGCCAATACAGGCACGCCATCCGCCATCATTTCCGTCACCATGGGAACGGATTTCCGCATGACCATTTCCGGTGCCGGCATGCTCTCAGCGCGATCCGCTTGCTCCAACGCAGTGCCTTCAAACGTTCCGGCCTGCGTCCAGCTCAACTGCGGATGAATCGCATCACGAACATGCACCACGGTGTAGGCCGCCAGCATCAAGGCAATGGCCAGTAGCACCACCGATTTCAGTTTCTGCAGAAACAGCGTCAGCCGCGGATAGTTGCCGAGTCCATTTCGCAATACCGCGACGAGACCCAGCAACAACAGCCAAAGCAATACCGGCGTCTGCGGCTCATGAAACGTGATGCCAAGGGTCGCAGCGGCGAAAATACCCCAACCGAGCCCGATGACGCGCGCAAAGGCGATGGAAACGATCAGCAGCAGGAAAACCAGGTAGAGCGACCACTGTGACAGCCAGGTATCGCCTTGAATATCACTATCGACCGCCAGCAGACGCCAGCCCGGCGGCAGGTGCAAGCGCGCAGCAATCGACTCGGCACGAAGGTCCGCATAGGGGTTTGCCGGCATGACATAACCCTCGCTGGCATCCATCGTACCCAGCACGGTGGCATCAAGCTGGCGCTTGCGCAGCGAGACACCAATGCCATCGTCACTACGGACCATGACCTGCGGTTTCCCGTCGAGATAGATGGCTTGTGGCGTAATATCCGGCGACGCCACCACCAGCGACGAGTATGGCTTCGCTTCCCCTGTCAATTGATCACGCAGAAACAGGGATTGCCCAGAGAAACTCATCCACAGATCGCGCTCGATCGTGGCATGGGTTTCACCGCTGGCCTGGGTACCGCGTGATACTCGCTTGACCTCAAGCCCGCCGTTCGGCGCTACGATAAAAGCAGAGAGATTGTTCCACTGCCGTGGCCCGTCGACACTTTGCGGATCAATGACCGGGCTTCCCGACAACGTCGTGCTATACAAAGCCGGTTCGCGCTGAAAATACCAGTATTCATTGCGTGGCCAGAATGGCACGGCAGCCTTGCCCCGCCACCAACGCTGCTGTTCATGTGGATAGTAGGCCGTGATGCGAATGTCCCAGGTTCCCGACTGGACAATGGCGGACAATTCACCGCGCTCATTGATGCTTGTGCGCAAGCGGCTTTGCAACTGGATCGGCACCGAGTCCGGCAACGTCACCCGGCCAAAATCGACGACCCGGTTTTTCCCCGACACCGTCAGGCGCAATATCGTGGTGATCTCGGTCGGCACGTCATCACGAAAATGACGGAACACTTTCAGTGTCAGCGAGTTCTTTTCCTGATTCAGCTTGACCGCAGTGGCTGTCTTGCCCGGCGAAAACCGCAGCAGGCCGCTGTCATCCAGAAAAACCGGTTGCTCGACACCCGCAACGAGATACCTCACCAGCACCACATCCGCCGGCAACCAGAAAGCGCGTTTGCCATCATGCCCTGGAAACTCGCCCTGCAATGTCAGCCTGCCCTTATCGACAAAAACAAACGGGCGATGCTGACGGGAAATCACCACGGCGGGCTTGCCATCGATGCGAACATTCTCTGGCCAGCTCTGGCTGTCACCCGGTAAGGGAATCCAGCCACGGTCGAAAACCTCCCACTGCTGCCGAAAGCGCAGACCCGCCTTATCCAGGCTGCGCTCCAGCACCAGTTGGTGTGGCCAGGCACAGACCGTCTCCTGCTTCGCACCCGCGATATAGGGGCAATCGGCGCTATCGCGTACCCAGTCCACCCAGCTCTGCAATGACTCCGGAACAGGTTTTGCATCGGCGGACTGCGCAAACTGGCTGAACACCGATAGGCACAGCAGCGTTAGAAGCAGGAAGGTACGGCCAAGGCTTGACATGATGATCCCCTGAAACGAGCTGCCTATTCTACGCTGCTGCAACCGGCTGCAACCAGAGCAGTATCAAACCGCTTTCAGATACGGCTGGTCATTATCCCCTTCGATGGTGAACCTGGCGATCATCTGTTCGAGTTCGACAGACTGATTCTTCAACGAGATGGCAACCGCGGCTGTCTGCTCGGCCAGCGCGGTATTCTGCTGCGTGACCTCGTCGATCTGGGCGATAGAGCGGTTGACCTGCTCGATACCAATCGCCTGTTCCTGGTTGGCATGGGCAATTTCGCTCATGATTTGTGTCACCCTGCTGATACTCTCGGCAATGCCGTCGAGGGTTTCGCCCGCCTCGTTGACCAGACCGGTACCCCGTGAGACACGCTCGACGCTGTCGGAAATCAATTGCTTGATCTGCTTGGCGGCATCCGAGCTGCGCCCGGCAAGATCGCGAACCTCGGTTGCCACCACCGCAAAGCCGCGCCCCTGCTCGCCTGCCCGAGCGGCTTCGACGGCCGCATTCAGGGCCAGCAGATTGGTCTGGAATGCGATCTCATCGATAACATGGATGATTTCTTCGATCCGCACGCTCGACTCACTGATCGACTCCATGGCCTTGATCGCATCCCTGACAACACCCACGCCGCGTTCAGAAATTTCTTTGGCCTGCGCAGCCAGCGCCGATGATTCATGCGCATTTTCGGCATTGTGTTTTACTGTACCCGTAATCTCTTCCATGCTGGCCGCCGTCGTTTCAAGACTGGAGGCCTGTTGTTCGGTACGCTGAGAAAGCTCATCATTACCCGACTGAATTTCACTGGCGGAACTCGAGATTTGCAGTGAGGTATCGTTCATCCCCATGACCATTTTGCGCAGCCCGGAAATCGTTTCGTTGACCGAGTTCTTCACCTCACCGTAAATACCTGCGTAGTCCTTGTCGATGGGCGACGTCAGATCACCGGAAGCGATTTTTGACATCGCCTCGGCGATATCATCAACCACCTGGCTAACAACGACAATCAACTCATTGATGCCGCTGGCCAGTTCTCGATAAAAGCCTTCCTTTTCCTCTAACCCAATTTGTTGGGAAAGATCGCCGCTGCGCGCTGCATCGACGATCTGGTGGATCTCACGGCCGACCTCTCTTTCGACGGTAATGTCATTCCACTGCGTCACCCGGGCAACATAGTTACCCTCGGCATCGTAGACTGGCGAGATCGTCAATTCGAACTCATGCCCCCACAAGCTATATTCGACACACTCCCGTGCCTTGAGTTGTTTCGCGAAAATCTCTCTCAAGCCATCGTCGGCGAAGAAATCGAGCAACCGCGTACCCACCAGCGATCGCGCATCGAACCCCTCATTGTTCGGTTGCGACCGGGCCAAAGCGTTGAACAATTCGACACAGGCGTTGTTCATGAAAATCAGCTCGCCTTCTGCATCCGATACCGTGACATTCGAGGAAATATAGTCAAGCGCGATCTTGATTTTTCCATTTTCCTCGGCAGCTTCGCGCGCTTCATGCAAGTTGTAGCCAAGCGTCGACTGCATGGCGGCCATTGCAAGCAACAATTGGCCAGTCTCATCCCCACTGCGAACTTCGATATCGTTATTGTAAGATCCGGCGGATATCTTGCGCGCCACCATCGACGCCTGCTGAATCGGACGTGAGATGGTGCGTGCGACCAGATAAGACAGCAGGGTCGAAAACAGAATCACGATAAATGCAATGGTCAGCTTCTGGTTTCGAATGCCGGACAAGACATTGAGATAGTTCGTCCGATCCCGGCCGATAATGAGTACGCCAACCGGCTGACCCGAGTAGTCGGTGAACTGGCGAAACAGCAGTCCTTCTGGCACACCGCCCAGCACGACATCATCCTTCACCAGCTCACCGGCCATGACGCGGGAAAGTGCTTCAGCCGATAGTGTCGGCTGTGCTTCAAACGTTGAAGCGACCATTTTCAGGGAACCGTCCACCGACTCGAAAAACCCGAGCTCGACGCCATACTTGTTTTTGAAATGGTCGAAGAAACGCTGCCCGAAGGATGTACCAAACTCCACCGACCCCAGAAGTTCACCCTTGTCGATAATCGGCACGACACCACGAATACCATATCCGGCACGTCCCTTTTCAAGGCCGATGACAACTTCTCCAGACTGGTTCGCCTGCGTCACTGTTTTTCTGAAGGCTGAGAGGTCGTCGCCCGATTTTTCCGGGTTGTGAAGTCTCAACAGTGATGTCGCTGGCGCGATATGAAACTGAAACTGCTGGATGTCAAAATCTTTTTTCAGGGTCGCGAATGCCTGTTCAAACATTGCCAACAGCCGATCCCGATCCCTGTTGCGCATCGCCTCGACAGTTTCCGGCAATGCCGCCACCAAGCTCGCCAATGACGCCGCGCGATTGCCAACATCACGTACTGATGTATCGACGATATCCGAATAGCCGGTCAATACCCGATGCTCTTCGTCATTGAGTACCTTGGTTACCGTGGCGAGGCCTTCTGCGATGAGAAATGCCGAAAGCACGACGCTCAGAAGCACGGTAAAACCACCAATCTTCATCCCGATAGGCAGATCACGTACGCGCTGGCGCAGTTTTCCAAACAGGTTTTTCTTCAGCTTTTCCTTACCGGAAGCAATTCTTTCGTAGCGCTTTTCAGCAGCGGAAATAGCGCTGTTGTCAGCCTTTGAGAACGTCCATATAAAACGCCCGTTCTGCCCGGCCACCGGTGCAACAGTAGCCCGCAGCCAGCGTGCATCATCACGCTCGACAAACTTCAGGGTTCCAATCCAGACGCGGTGATGGCGCATGGCCTGCAGAATCTCGGCCAGAATCACAGTCGGTACGTCACCGTGAAGCAGTTCACTCACCCCCTGCCCCTTGAGCGCTTCAGGCTTCCAGCCAAAGGTATCGGCGAAGACTTTATTGGCTTCGTCAATCCTGCCCTGGCGGTCGGTGAATATACCCATGTTGATGCAGGAATCTGCACCTGGGGATGTGGCATATTGTTCCTGTTTCACGGTCTCTCTCCCTTATTCGCGTCGAGCGGTAGTCATCGCCCGGCCGCAAGTCCGGGTTGACCCTCTATGACATTTTTCGTAACTCAAGTCTCGGAGTTCACGGCACACGCTTCTGCCCCTGGATTCGGGTAGGTTGGGCAAAGGAACGATAGTGACGTGCCCAATAATCACCGGCCGGTACAAGACCGAAGCCTTTGTTGGGCACGCTGCGCTTTGCCCAACCTACCGACTACCGAACCCGTAGGGTGAGCGCCGATCAGGTGCTCACCGAAAACCCGGCAATGGTGGGCACGCTGCGCGCGCTCCACCCTAC
>CAZQXF010000102.1:0-8415 GCA_964596975.1 uncultured Thiotrichales bacterium
GCATCAATGGGTTGCTTACTGATTTAGATGCGACATGAACTCCGAAACTTGAGTTGGGAAAAAACCGACCGTTTACGACGTTGAAGTAGAACAAGAGAATGGCAGCGCGAGATTCACGCTTTGCAAGAGACAGGACTAGAGACAAATAGCCGTTACATCGCCAGGCGACTGATCAATGACTGTGGTTCGAATAAATGATCGCGGAGGTCAAGACATGCTTCGAGGTCGCTGACGTCATCCTGGTATATTGCCAGCGGTAGTATAACGCTGTGTGCAAATGTTTCCTTGCAGAATCGGCGGATCCAGTTTCGACGAGCTGACTCGTCTTTTGCTGCAAGCAGTGATTCGACATTGAAGGCAACGATATCCGTCGTCGATGCGCGCTTTGCCAATTCGTTATCAAGTTCATCGAGACCAATTTCGTGGGCCAGCATGCCATGGGCCTGCATGACTTCGCTGCGAAAATCCATGAATTCGGCGCCTAGTTCCCAGGCAATCGCACGGCAGATATCAGGTCGGTATTCCGGCATCAGCAGCGGAATTGCTGCTGCCTTGCTTCCGCGAGCAGATGCCATAAACTGTTGCAGTGATTTCCGCCAGGTATTCATCGGATCGGTCATGATTCTTCCAGTACTTGAAAAAGATGCTGATGGGGATGGTGATCCGTGCAGATGGCGCAACGGTCGCGCTTTTCACCATCTACGCGTGGTTGGTTGAAGTGAATGCCACAGCTGCGACACTGTGACTGCTGTAATGGGATCTTTTGTTGTATAGCAGGTTGGCAGTGTTCGATATGGATTGCATCGGCATGACAGACATCTCGGCAAATCATGCAACCGCTGCAACGACTGGCGTCGATGCCGTAATAGATGTCCTCGTCGTTTTCGTTTAGCGTCAGCGCAGCATGAGGGCAGGCATTGATGCAGCCATTGCAGCCGGTGCAGCGCGATACGTCGATAGCGGGTACATTGAGATAATAATCGGTTTCAGCGTCAACGCCAGGCAGCGACGCGATCCGATCAGTCACGCTGATCTTTGCTGGGTCGCCGTGAAGTTCCTGGCTTTGCCTGACCGCTTCAGTAATTGCCTGGCGAAAAAAACCGCGCCTGTCTACCCGGTGTCTATCAAGCATTTCATGTGACTTGAAATAGACCCGCTTCCAGACCGACGCATTGGAAAATTTTACTGCGAAAACCGGCAGGCCGCGTGAGCGCAGCAGACGATTGAGGGTTATCATCGTCTGTTCCAGGTCTACCGCAGCGCGCGCACCGCGGTCACACCGGCGACAGTCGCCGGTCAGAAGAAAAAGATGGCGGCAGCCTTGGCGATATAGTGTGAGTAATTGCTCTAACCCCAAGGCATGAACACAGGTAATCGTGGCCTCGTCAGGTACGCGGTCATCACAACGCTCGCAGGCGACCAGCGCGAGTTTACGCTCGTTCCATGCACGTAACGGTATATCTTGATCGAGCGCAATCGCCTCCTGTGGGCAAGCGGGGACGCAGAGGCCACAGCCATCACAACGGCTGGTGCGTATCCCGACCTGCTCATCGTTGATGACCCAGGCATCCGCAGGACAGCTTTCAACGCAGGCGCGACAACTGCCTTGCTCGATCATGCTGTGTACGCAACGCTCACCGTCCACCGTTGGTAGCCTGAGTGCGTCGCGCAGATCGTCCAGCAGATGCTCGCCCATGGCTCGATCGACTACCAGGAGACTTCTGCGCCGGGAATGAATTTGACCGGCACAGGCTCTGCCTTTTCGCGTTTGCGCCGTTGCAGTACGGCGTCCCGATCAAGGCGTGGTTTATCCAGAATCGCCGCAAGCAAATCCCGCAGTGTCTCACAGTAGTTGTTGGTCAGCAGCGCAAGCCCGGCATAGAAGGGCGTATCACAGCGCCGGGCAACGCGGCGCGAAAAGTCTCCGAGCCAGAGTAACAAATGCTCATCGAGAAATTGCGCGACATCATCCAACTGGTCTGCTGCGTCTGATCGGCCGAGAAGATAGGCGATAAACTGAAGTTCCGGCACAATGTGGTCATCGGCCTGGATTCGCCAATTTGTCACTTCCAGGTCGTGATTCGCGTAGATCTCACGCACCTGAAACATCGGCTCCTGCCAGGCAAGATGATCGTCGTCCAGCCAAAAGGACTCTTGTGGGGACGCATTGCAATAGTTGTTGAGATAGATTGCCGCGTAGTCGGCTGCCAGTTCCTCTGCAATAGCTGCCGGAAAATCACGCGGCCAGCGACTGATTTCCTCATACAACATCGTCACGACCGAGCGCATCTCCTTCTCCTCGAAGATCAGCGCCAGCGACAGCGGGAATTTTTTCTCGTGCAGGTTACTGACCAGCGCTTTGCTCAGTTCTGCGGCATGGAGTGAAGCCAGCAGTGCGAGATCCTCCGACACTGCCGCACAAAACCCGGGCAAAAGATCGCGCCCGCCAACATTGCCAATGGTGGCCATCTCGACACTCATGAGCCCTCTCCCTTGGGCGGTTCGACAACGCCCTTGCGACTGGGGACGAAAACGATCGACGGTTTTGTCAGGGAAGGATCGGCGAAGTTCTTGACCTGGCTGACCACTTTATCTTGCGGGCCGACGGCTTTGGTTTCGTATTCCCCGGCACGAAGCTTGTCGATCGGGCCGATATCGAGTACCCGCATCATGCAGGCCATGACGCAATAGGGTTTGCGGCCGGCGTCGATTTCATCGACACACATATTGCATTTCTTGACGACTTTCGATTCCGGATCGAACTGCGGTGCCCCGTAAGGGCAGGTTGCCTCGCAGCGCCTGCAGCCAATACAGAGTGTCGAATCGATATCGACGATGCCATCCTTTTTGCGCTTGAAAATGGCCCCGGTCGGACAGGCCGGCAGACAGGCCGGCTCGGCACAGTGATTACAGGAGACATTCACTTTATAGGCGTAGACATCCGGAAAGGTACCACCTTCGACATAGGCCACACGACGGAAGCGCGGTCCGGGTGCCAGGCCATTCTTGTCCTTGCAGGCCATTTCACAGGCACGGCAGCCGATGCAGTCGACATTGTTGTGAACAAAGCCGAGCTGCATATCCGGCACGACCGGCTTGTAGACTTCCTTTTTCCGTCGCTTGACGGCGATCTTGATCTTTTCTTTATCGAGTTGCTGAGCCATTTCCAAACCTCCTAGAGATCACGACGGAATACGTGGGAACGTGCCGTGGACAGATTGTCCCAACCCGGCTTGTGCTCCTTTTTCGTTTTTCTGATCCCAACCAGGATCGTGTTATAGGCGAAGGCACCCGCCGGGCTTGGGTGGTCTTTTGTCAACATATCCGGATTACCGGAGCGGTCGACACCCTCGGGGTCGAGGTCTAGCCAGGCACCTTCATAGATCACGGCAACACCCGGCAGCAGGCGTTCTGTCACGTAGACAGGTACCACCACCGTGCCGCGATCGTTGTATACCTCGACCACATCACCCGTTCGCAGGCCGAGTTTTTTCGCGTCCGATGCGTTGACGGTGACTTCCTGCTCATAGGTTTCACGCAACCAGCCAATGTTGTTGAAGATCGAATGGGTGCGGTGGCGTGGATGCGGGGTGATCAAGTGGAACGGAAAATCCTTGGTTTTCGGGCTTTTCAGGTATTCCCAAGGCTCGATCCATTTCGGAATCGATGGGATGTGCGCGCCGTATCGGGTGCGACTCCAATCAGCCGTTTGCGCCAGTTCGGTGCAGAGAATCTCGATTTTTCCGGATGGCGTGTTGAACGGTTTTCCTTTTTCTATCTGCTCCTTGAAAGCGACGTGGGGTTCTTTCAGAATGAACTTGTAGATACCGTGCTTCTTGAACTCTTCCCATGGCATTTCCACATGCTGGTGATGCATGACGCGATTCTCCCACCATTCGCGCAGATAGGCTTCGTCAACGGCATCGTTATCGTAAAAATAGCTGCGGTCCGCTTTCGGGTTGAAGGTACGGCCAAAACGCTCACCGCCGAGACGCCATGCCAGTTCGGTGAATACCTGAAAATCGGTCTTCGATTCCCCCATTGGTTCGATCACCTTTGGACGGTGAATGTAGTAATGCCCCTTGTACCAGGGCAGGGCAACATCATGGCGCTCGAAGTGCGTCGCGATCGGGAATAACACGTCGGCAAAGGTACCCGATGGTGTAATTGTCGAATCCATGCAGACGACGAGATCGAGCTTCTTGATGGCCTCGACTTCCTTGCGAATATTGGTCAGCTGGTTGAACCAGTCTGAGCCTTGCCAGAAAATGCCGCGAATATTTGGCACGACACCGTCGAGATGATCGTCGCGGGGCCACAGCCCGGCTTCTTCGCGCGTCACGTTCGGGTAATTGAGAACGATATGCGCCCAGCGATCGGATTTGATCGACGCCCACCATTTGTTGGCATACTGATCGTAGGGGTAGGCGACCGACTCCATATGAAATCCTTTGCCGACACCTTCAGCACAGCCACCAAGCACACCGATATTACCGGTCATTGCTTGTAGAGCGGCCGCCATGCGGTTGTATTGTTCGCCATAGGCAACGCGTCCTGGTGCCCAGCATGCTTTCAACGCAGCCGGCTTGGTGGTTGCGTACATCTTCGCCAGCTTGATGATGTCCTCTGCCTTGATGCCGCAAATCTCAGAAGCCCACTGCGGCGTTTTGGGCACGCCATCGGTTTTGCCGAGAATATAGTCTTTGAAATTCTCCTGGCCGTTGGGCGACTGTTTCGCCCAGTCGGGCATCGTGCCGGCATCCATGCCCATGGTGAATTTATCGATGAACTCCTGGTCCTGCAGATTGTTGCTGAAAATATAATGCGCCATGCCTGCCATCATGGCGGCATCGGTATTGGGGCGGATGGGTAACCACCAGGCATCATAGGCGGCGGCCGAGTCGGTATATTGCGGGTCGATCAACACGAACTTGCAGCCACGTTGTTTCGCCAGCCGCATGTAATAGAAGGTGTTGCCGCCGTGGAATGTGTAGGCTGGATTCCAGCCCCACATGATGATCAGTTTTGAATGGGCATAGGCATCGTCTTCGTTACCGTCCTGGATGGTCCCGAACGTCCAGCGTGAGCTGGTGGTCGTGCCTTGATAGGAAGGCACCGACCAGGAATTGGTGCGACAACCGAATAGCCCAAGAAACCGTCCAAGCAATCCCTCTATCTGGTCCGATTTGTGCAACACGCCGTAGGAGGCGCCAGCATAGCTCTGGTCGAGGAGCGCCTGGGGGCCGTATTGATCCTTGATCTGTTGCATCTTGTCGGCAACAAAACCCAGTGCCTCATCCCAGGAGGCACGACGGAATTTGCCTTCACCGCGTTCACCAACACGCATCATCGGGTATAGCAGCCGTTCGGCGGAATAAATGCGTTGCCGATAGGAGCGGCCGCGCAGGCAGGCGCGTACCTGCGGTTCCTCCTCGGTGTCTTTACCAAAAAAACCATTCTTCTGATAGCGCCCATCATCGGAGGACAGACGGACGATCACATCGCCTTTTTTGTGGGCGATCAGCGCATGCCGTGAGCCGCAGTTATGCGCGCAGCTGGTCACGACGGTTTCGAGCTGGTCGTCAGTAGGATAGGGCTCATAGGCAAAGGCATTTGCTTTCTTGCTTCTGGTCAGCGCGCCCGCAGCCATCACCGCTGCTGAACCGGCAGCCGTTGTCTTCATGAATGTCCGGCGATCCATGTTGAGCGCGCTGCCCAATATTTTGTCGATTTTGTTGCTGTTCATTATCGAGACTCCTGATCAGTTATTTCGCCGCTTGCGACGGATCTTTGCGGGGATATTTACTGGCCGCACCTGCAGGTGGTTGGCCCCAGCCAGGCCACTGTCGGTCGGCATAGGGAAAGGTGATGCGGTACCATGCGCGTCCACCGTGACAGCCGTAACAGGCATCGGCACTTTTCTTGCCGGCTTCCTCGATGGCATCGGCCTTGAGAAAAGCGATATCCTTGTGGCGCTCCGTCTTGATCGCCGCATGGCAGGTCAGACAGCTGTCACCAAAAACACTGCTGTTTTCCAGCCACGGGCCGGGAATGCCCATTTTCTGCGCGTTGAACTGGCCGTGGCACATCACGCAGACCCAGGGGTCGACCATTTTGCGCATCGTCAGTCCTTGCTGGGCGGTGGCGGAAGTTCCCGACGTTTCGTCGCGTGGATCATTGCCCTGATGGCAGGTTGTACAGGAGAGGTCCATGACCTTGCGGGCGTAGTCACCAAGCAAATGCCTGGCATGGAAGGTGAGCTGTTCACCCTCGTAGGTATCGAGTGTCTGATACCAGGCCAGTGCATCGGCGGCTTTCAGCCCAGCGGGTGATTGCGCCAGGGGTTTCCGTTCCAGCACTTCCTGATGGCAAGCGAGGCACTGCTCGTCTGTTGCTTTACTGATGGCTGGCTGGAAATGAATAGGATCCCAGCGTGCACGAAGATAGTCGGTTTCGGCTGTTGCATCGGCCCAGCCTGCTACTGGCAAGCAGGCGGAAAACAGGGCCCCGGCGAGCAGCAATGTTTTTCGGTGAATCATTGGATCAACTCCGACGGTTGCGAACTCAAAGAGCGGCATGGCGAGAGGTCGCCATGCCGAATGGCCAAAGGTCTGGTGTCACTTGGAGAACGGATTCCACCAAGGTTTCTGCTGACCCGACATGCCGTTCATTCCTTGCATGCCGGACATCCCTGACATGCCGCGTTGACCGCCCATGCCGGACATTCCAGACATGCCATTCATTCCTGACATGCCGTTCATTCCTGACATGCCGTTCATGCCCTGCATACCGGACATCCCTGACATGCCGCGTTGACCACCCATGCCGGACATCCCCGACATGCCGTTCATTCCAGACATCCCGTTCATGCCCTGCATACCGGACATCCCTGACATGCCGCGTTGACCGCCCATGCCGGACATTCCCGACATGCCGTTCATTCCTGACATGCCATTCATTCCAGACATGCCGTTCATACCCTGCATACCGGACATCCCTGACATGCCACGTTGACCGCCCATGCCAGACATCCCCGACATCCCGTTCATACCGGACATCCCATTCATGCCCTGCATGCCAGACATCCCGGACATGCCCTGTTGCGCTGCGGCGGTGGAAATACCGACGGCGGCGATGGCGAGTGCAATAGCGAGTTGCTTGAACATTCGACGCTGTGGTGCTTTTTTCATGGTTGTGATCTCCATCGATTCGTGTGGTTGATGTGCGTTTTCTGCCGCTTGAAACGGCTCTTTTCTTGGCTTGCCAGCGGCGCTGATCAATGCCGGTGCCAGCCGCGAATATCGTATCGACCGGTCATGCCCGGCCGGGTGAAAGGGGTGTACCAATTGCCTTGATCTTCGAGAAAACGAAGGCTTGCAGGGTAGGGAGGGATAACGCCGTAAAGCGCGTGTCTATACCACGCAGCATCCTTGTGGACCGAGGAAATGACCGGTGCACCGGCGGGCCGACTGGATGGATTCACGCCTGCAATGTAGCCGGGCTCGGCATGGATAACCGTGCTGAACAGGAGAATGACGACAATCGCGGCCACGTGGAAAAAGTGTTTTGGTGACATTCGGAACTCCTCGCCTGAGTTGAACAAGTGGGCGTATCAACGCGTTTGTTCGTCATCAAGCAGAATGCGTGCCAAATCACAGAATCGTTGCTATCACATTGATTTTCGGCGAGTTGTTGGGCGCAACCGCAATACTTGCCTGCGCCAGGGAAAAAATATCGGCCAATGTGTCAGGTGAATTTATCTCGATGGTGCTAAGTCATTGAAATTTGTATTCCTGATTTCTGACAATATGGCAGTGATGCCTGCCATGACTTGGTTTACTGGTGGAAAACGCGCAGATCTGACAGATTGTCAGTCTTGGTATGAACTTCTTATCGGGTGGAGCAACGCGTACAAGGGAATGTCCTGAACGCAAGGGGGCAAACAATCCATGTCGAACAAGCGGGGTAGCCTGAACCGTAAACTCACGTTGATGCTTTACGGTGTGCTGACACTGACATCTCTACTGTTTCTGATATTGCTGTTCGGCGCTTATCAGATCCAGCTCAAAAATGAACGCGCGCATGTTTCGTCGCAGCTGAATCTGCTGTTTGCCGCGACCCTGGAAAACGCCATGCTCAAACGTGACATCGACGGCCTGCGCGAGGTGATGACACGACTGGCAAAACAGCCGGAAGTGCTCGATGTCGCTATTGTGAATCCACAGGGCGAAATTCGTTTTTCATCTGACGACCAACAGATCGGCAAACCCCTGGCCACATCGATCGCGACGCTTTGTGATGGCTGCGAAGGCGATTTTGACAATGCCCGTATTACGACCCGCTTTATTACCGAGGAAGATGGCACCCGCTTACTGCGTTCGGTCAACCCGGTATTCAACAAACCAAAATGCGCCG
>CAZQXF010000103.1:0-5424 GCA_964596975.1 uncultured Thiotrichales bacterium
AGGAGCGGTCACGCTAAAGCAGCTTGCGACACCCCCACATTAGGTGTAATTATAATCACCACGCAAGCAACAATGGACGCAGCGCATGGAATCCGGCAACCCATCATCACAGCTCTGGCTGGCGCTATACCTACCGCAATTCCCCCTGCAATCACTCCATCCGACACAGCCTGACAGGCCGCTATGCCTCTACGCGATGCAGCGTGGGCGCCAGGTCATCAGCGCCTGCAACCGTGCTGCCCGACAGGCCGACATCAAGGCAGGCATGACGCTGGCAGCCGCGCAGCCATTGGCAGACGGCTTACAGGCGCTGGCTCGCAATCCACAACGCGAACAGGCTGCACTACGGCGGCTGGCGCAATGGGCCCAGCAATTCACACCCGTGGTGAGCCTGCAACCGCCTTCGGGATTGTTGCTGGAAGTGAGAGCCAGCCTGTCGCTGTTTGGCGGCATTCGCGCCCTGCAACAGCGCATCGACGAGGCAATCCAACGGCTCGGCTACCTCTGTCGACAAGGCATTGCACCAACACCAGGGGCTGCCTGGCTGCTGGCCCAGGCGGGAATCGACACGGTCATACGGAAACGCTCCACCCTGCACGCGCAGATTGCCGAGCTGCCAGTACACTTACTATCGCTCGATGCCGACACCCGGCAGGCATTGCAACTACTCGGTATCGAAACCATTGGTGCCTGCCTGCAACTGCCTCGCGCCGGACTGCTGCGGCGCTTCGGCGCTGAACTGCCACTGCAGCTCGACCGGATACTGGGCCATGCGCCCGACCCACGCGAGCCATACCAATCGCCCGAGCATTTCCACAGTCAGATCATGCTGCCCGATGCGGTACAGGAAACCGAAGCACTGCTGTTCCTGCTGCGCCGTCTGTTGCAAGAACTGCGCGGCTTTCTGCTGGCCCGCAACGCCGGCGCCCAGGAACTGCAACTGGGCCTGATCGCCCCACAACGCCCCATCGAAACGCTGTGCCTGACCTTGCTCGCCCCCACCAGCAACCCGGATCATTTGCTATCGCTGTGGCAGGAAAAGCTCGACCGACACCAACTTGCCGCACCGGTCGAAGGCATTGAACTACGCGTCACGAAACCACTACCGCTGTCACCCGACAACCTCGATCTCTTCGCGCCACGCAGCAATGAGCAACCCGATGTCACCCGCTTTCTCGAACGCCTGCGCAACCGCCTCGGCCCCAATACCATTCGCCAACTGAACATGATCGGCGACCATCGTCCGGAAAGGGCCACGACAACCACCCCCTGGCGACAGGGCCAAAAGCCGCTACAGGGCATCGGTCATCCGCACCAGCGTCCTCCTTGCCTGATCGACCCGCCACAAGCCCTGAGTCTCAGCAACCACGGCCCACAGCTCCACGGTCACCCGTTGACGCTGCTGGCAGGCCCGGAGCGTATCGAATCCGGCTGGTGGGACAGCCACGGCACGCGCCGCGACTACTATATCGCCCGCTCCCGGCAACAGCAGACCTTATGGGTGTTTCAGGAAATCGGCAAAGGTGCCAACTGGTATCTTCATGGCTACTTTGGTTGACGCCCAGCCGGCAAAGCGCCGAATTCGCAGGAAATCTTCCGTATCGACACGATCATCGCAGCATGAAAAGATGATCCCCATTCGATTAACCCAGCACCGCTCAGGGCAAACACAAAACCCGTCCTGTTGCGGCGACAAAAAGGAGAATGACCATGTTCTGCAAAGGGCTCGTTGGACTGTTGATACTCGCGTGGATTGCCGGTGTGGTGATGTTCTTTGCCAACATGAGCATGCACAATGCCACGCTCGATCTGATCACCGCACTGGTGCTGACTCCACTGGGGCTGCCCTGGAATCTGACACCGATTTTCGTGGGTGGTTCGGAGACCATTCGCATGGCGACCGTTCTCGGTACACCATTACTCAATATCCTCCTGGTGTGGCTGCTCTGCCGGCCGGTATTGCGCCTGTTCTGCCGCGCCTGCTGAAGCGATACCTCTCTCGCTGAAAGATACCCCGCAACACGGCAGGTGGCGGTTGTTTTCCAGCCCGGTTCGTCCGATACTGTGCCTTTTGACGCTGCCGCCGACGCTGTGAACTCCAGCTTGCTCTCCAGAATCAACTCACCAGCCGATTTGCGCGAAATGCCCGAGTCGCAACTGCCCCAGCTCGCTTCCGAGTTGCGCGACTTCATTCTGGAATCCGTGTCACAAAGCGGCGGGCATCTTGCCTCAGGCCTGGGCGTGATCGAACTGACCATCGCTCTCCACTATGTGTTCGACACACCCAATGACCCGCTGGTCTGGGATGTCGGCCATCAGTGCTATCCCCACAAAGTCTTGACCGGCCGACGTGAGCAGCTGACCACTATCCGTCAACGCGGTGGTTTGGCTGGCTTCCCAAACATCGACGAGAGCGAATATGACGCTTTTGGCGCTGGCCACTCCAGTACCTCGATCAGCGCCGCGCTGGGCATGGCCATTGCCGCCCGGGCACAGGGCAAGAAACAGAAAGCCATCGCAGTGATCGGCGACGGTGCCATGACGGCCGGCATGGCATTCGAGGCGCTGAACCACGCCGGTGGCATCAAGGAAGACCTGCTGGTCATCCTCAACGACAATGACATGTCGATCTCGCCCAATGTCGGCGGCCTGTCCAACTACTTCACCCGCGTCCTCTCCAGCCACCTCTACAGCACGGTGCGCGAAGAAAGCAAGCGGCTGCTGCGGCACCTGCCACCAATCGAGGAGTTCGCCCGCCGCGCCGAAGAACACATGAAAGGCATGGTGATGCCTGGCACGCTGTTCGAGGAACTGGGCTTCAACTATATCGGGCCTGTCGACGGCCACAGCCTGCCAACCTTGCTGCGGACCTTGAAAAACCTCCGCGACATGCCCGGCCCAATCCTGCTCCATGCCGTCACAAAAAAAGGCAAGGGCTATCATCATGCCGAACGCGAACCGGTGCGCTACCACGGCGTCGGCCAGTTCGATCGCCATGCCGGCATTCCCTCCACCAGCAGCAAAGCCGCTGCAAAAAAGACCTATACCGACGTCTTCAGCGACTGGCTCTGCGACCAGGCCGCCGCCGACGCACGCCTGATGGGCATTACCCCGGCCATGCGCGAAGGCTCTGGCCTGGTGGCCTTTTCAGAACGCTTTCCTGACCGCTACTTCGATGTCGCCATTGCTGAACAACACGCCCTGACGCTGGCCGCAGGCATGGCCATTCGCGGTTCGAAACCCGTCGTCGCCATCTATTCGACCTTTCTGCAACGCGCCTACGACCAACTCATCCATGATATCGCTTTGCAGAATCTGCCAGTATTGCTCGCCATCGACCGTGGTGGCGTCGTTGGCCCGGACGGCCCGACCCATGCCGGCAGCTTCGACCTCGCCTTTCTGCGCTGTGTGCCAAACATGGTCATCATGGCGCCGGCCGACGAAGCCGAATGTCGCAAGATGCTCACCACCGGCTTCCGCCACGACGGCCCAGCCGCCGTGCGCTATCCACGCGGCGCCGGCATCGGCGCAGAACCTGGAGACACGCTCGACACCCTCCCCATCGGCAAGGGCGAGGTCATTCGCAAGGGCAGCAAGATCGCCCTGCTCGTTTTTGGTGCACCACTGCCAGCGGCGCTGGAAGCTGCTGAAAAACTCGACGCCACGGTTGCCAATATGCGCTTCGTCAAGCCGCTCGACGAAGCACTCATTCTCGACCTGGCAGCAAACCACGACCATCTCGTGACCATCGAGGATGGCTGTATCGCCGGCGGCGCAGGCAGTGGCGTCAACGAACAACTCAATCAGGCCGGCATCAGCAAACCCCTGCTCAACCTTGGCTTGCCCGACCGCTTTCTGGCCCATGGCAGCCGCGAGGAGTTGCTCGCCGACGCCGGGCTGGATGCCGACGGTATCTACAGCAGCATTTGCACTCACATTGCAGCGGGAAATTGCATTCCCATGGCCTCTCGGATAGCATCCCGCTAGTTTTTGCCAGCCCTCATTTCATGCCCGCGCTCTTCACACTCAAGGTCATCGCCGATTTCGCCTCCGCGCATACGCTCAGAAACTATCCGGGCGCCTGCAGCCGCATGCATGGCCACAACTGGAAGGTGGAAACTGAAGTCGAAGCGCGCCGCCTCGATGATGTCGGTATGGCCATCGACTTCAAGGACATCAAAAAGGCAACGCGGGAAATCGCCGGTCGGCTGGATCATCGTTATCTCAACGAACTGCCGCCATTCACCGAAAAAAATCCGACAGCGGAACACATTGCCGAATACTTTTTTGACGAATTATCCGGCATGCTCAATACTGAGGATGTTCGTGTTTCGGCCGTCACCCTCTGGGAAACTGAGCGCGCCTGCGTTCGCTATTCCCGGAATCAAGAGTAATCATCATGGCCACTCCCCAATGTGAGATCCCCGACGTTCAGGGCGCCGCTGACAGCCGCCAGATCCCGATCGACAAAGTCGGCATCAAAGGCATCAAGCACCCAGTCAGAATTGCCGAACGCAGCGGCGGCGAGCAGCACACCGTCGCCGAGTTCAACATGTACGTGAACCTGCCGCAGGACTTCAAGGGCACCCACATGTCGCGCTTCGTCGAAATTCTGAATAATCACGAGCGCGAGATCACCGTCGATACCTTCCACGCCATGCTGCGCGAAATCAGCGAAAAGCTCGAAGCGCGCTCAGGCCACGTCGAAATGACCTTCCCCTACTTCGTCAACAAGACCGCCCCCGTCTCCGGCGTGCAAAGTCTGATGGACTACGAAGTCACGCTGATCGGCGAAATTCACGACGACGAAGTCACCTCATGGATCAAGGTCGTCGTACCCGTCACCAGCCTCTGCCCCTGCTCGAAGAAAATCTCCGACTACGGCGCCCACAACCAGCGCTCACACATCACTGTCAACGCTCGGCTGAAGACCTTCATCTGGGTAGAGGACCTCATCGACCTGGTGGAGCAGCAAGCCTCCTGCGAGCTCTACAGCCTGCTCAAGCGCCCGGATGAGAAATACGTGACCGAACGCGCTTATGACAACCCCAAGTTCGTCGAGGATCTGATCCGCGACATCGCCGCAAAACTCAATGAAGACGACCGCATCGCCGCCTATCAACTCGAATCCGAGAATTTCGAGTCGATCCACAACCACTCGGCGTATGCCTATATCGAGAAGGTAAAGTAGCGATAGTCTGGAGGGTTTTTCGCGTTGGGGCGATTTCAATCGCCATTCCACCGCGGGCTGGAGGCCTGACAATCTTCGGCTCCTGGGGTAAGGCGAATGAATTCGCCCCTACACCGGGTTTAGCCTATCCGGTTGAATCTGGAAGTTTCGAGTCGATTCATAAGCAAAAGTTTCTGGTGTTGGGGCGATTTCAATCGCCATTCCACCGCGGGCTGGAGGCCTGACAATCTTCG
>CAZQXF010000103.1:5524-8394 GCA_964596975.1 uncultured Thiotrichales bacterium
GCTCCTGGGGTAAGGCGAATGAATTCGCCCCTACACCGGGTTTAGGCTATCCGCTTGAATCGGGAAGTTTCGAGTCGATTCATAAGCAGGGGCTAGCGCCTGCGCCCTCCGCTTCTATCACCAGGGTTCGCAGATGGTTTGCGCTTGCGCCCGGCGAAGGGATTCGCGGCGGATTTGAGTTCGATGCGGATGGGCGTACCAACCAGTTTGAGTTGCTGGCGAAAGAAGTTTTCCAGATAGCGCTTGTAGGCGGCTGGCAGACGCTCGGTCTGGGTGCCGTGAATGACAATTACCGGCGGCCGCCGGCCACCCTGATGCGCATAGCGCAATTTGATGCGCCGCCCACGCGCCATCGGTGGCTGGTGTCGCGCCACCGCCATTTCCAGCAGCCGGGTCATCTTGGTGGTTGGAATGTCGATGGTGGCGGACCGCCAGGCCCGTTGCACCGCATCGAACAACAACCCGACGCCGGTGCCGTGCAACGCCGAGATGGTGTAGCGTTCGGCAAAGTCGAGAAATGCCAGCTTGCGGGCATAGTCTTCCTTCAGCTCCTCACGACGCTGTTCGCTCAAGCCGTCCCATTTGTTGAGACAGACGATAACGGACTTGCCGGCATTGACGCTCAAGCCAATGAGGCTGACATCCTGGTCGGTTACACCTTCCTGTGCGTCGATGAGGTGAATGGCGACGTCGGCCGCGTCGATCGACGCCAGTGTCTTGACGATACTGAACTTTTCAACCGTTTCCGTGACCTTGCCCCGCCGCCGCACACCGGCGGTATCGATCAGCGTGTATTTCTGACCATCACGTTCGAACGGCACGGCAATGCTGTCTCGCGTGGTTCCCGGCACATCGCTGACGACGACCCGGTCTTCACCGAGGATGCGGTTCAGCAAGGTGGACTTGCCGACATTGGGACGCCCGACAAAGGCGATCTTGATGCCCGCGTCGGGATCTTCTTCTGGCGCTTCATCGGTTTCGATTGCATCCGTGCCAGCAAGCACGGTCTCCATCAATTTCTGCAAGCCGCGGCCATGTGATGCGGCGATCGGTACCGGCGAGGAGAACCCCAGGCCATGAAATTCCGCCATGGCCTGCTCGGCATCGAGCCCGTCCGTCTTGTTGGCGGCGAGAAAAACCGGCTTGCCGGCGCGACGCAATGCATCGGCAATGGCTTCATCACCAGGCGTCAACCCGGCGCGGGCATCCAGCAGCCAGATAATGCGATCGGCCTCCTCGATGCCCTGGCGGGTCTGTTCAGACATCAGATCGTCGATCTGTTCGGTTTCTTCACCCAGGCCACCCGTGTCGATGACCAGGTAGCGGCCACCCAGTTTGCCAAAACCATACTGCCGATCGCGTGTGAGGCCGGGAAAATCAGCGACGATGGCATCGCGAGATCGCGTCAGCTGATTGAAGAGTGTGGATTTGCCAACGTTGGGACGCCCCACCAGGGCAATGACGGTGCTCATTTGCCTGAATCGACTTCCCAGACGCTGAGCTTGCCATCGGTGGCCAGTACATAGACCTTGCCATCGGCAACTACCGGCGGCGCCAGGATCGCGTGGGAGCTGGCACGATCCCGCGCAACGAGCTTGCCGGTCGCCGCATCCAGCCAGTGAAGATAGCCTTCGAAATCACCGACAACGAGATAGTCACCCACCGCTACCGGGCGCGTCAGGCGACGAAATTTCAGCGCCTCCTGCTTCCAGATCGGTACACCGGTACGCGCATCCAGCGACCAGACGACGCTGTTCTCATCACTGAACACGACGCGGCCGTTGGCTTCGGAAACACCGGTCACACTGGAGGCATCGTGCATCCACACTGTCTTGCCATTTCGCGCATCGATGGCGGCGACTTTGCCATGATAGGTCACCACGAATACAACCGCGCCGCGCAGGGCCAAGGCACCGTCGATATCGATCATGCGCTCGATCTCGCTACGCCCTTTCGCTATCGCCACCACCTTTTCCCAGGCAACCTGACCATCTTTCAGCGACGCCAGCAACAAGCGGCCATTGTCGAGACCGATCAGCGCAACACCTTGCGTCACCAGCGGCTCACTTTGCCCGTGGATACTGAGTGCCGGCACGGTACGGCTGATTTTCCAGCGTACATCGCCGCTCTGCGCATCGAGACCAAAGATATTGCCGTCACCACTACGGGCGACCAGCACGCCATCCTCGACGCGCGACAACGCGGTCACCAAGCTACTGACCGACTGTCGCCACAGCTCCTTGCCATCGTCGGCAGAGACAGCGATCACTTCACGGTCTTCGTTGCCGGCGGCGACAATCCCCTCGCCGCCGTTGACACCGGCAGTGATACCCGGCTGCAATGTGGTTTTCCACAGCGACTTGCCGTCGCTGTCCCAGGCGGTGAACTCCCCTGCCCGGCTGACGACAAAGATCTTGCCGTCCTCGACGTAGGGCTGCAGCCGCAGAAAGAAACCACCTTCCCCATTGCCCGTGTCGTGCGCCCACAACCGCTTGGTCTGTAGCGTCTCGTCGATAGGCTCCAACGCCGTGGGTGGGGCGACGTTGTCGGTACCGGCACAGCTGGCCAGCACCAGGGTCATCAGCAATATGGCTAATCGTTTCAAGAAGCTCGCTCCTCGTTGGCTGGTTCGGACTGACCAAGGGCATCACGCTTGAGCTGGAGATAGCTGGCCGGCCCACCTGCAGTCAATAATGCCTTGTCATAGGCCTGCCGCGCTGCATCAAGCTTGCCCAGCGCCTGGTAGGCATCACCGCGAAGCTCTTCGCGTAGTGATGTCCACGCCGCATCCCAGTCACGATCCAGGACGCTCAATGCCTCTTCCGCCTTGCCCTCAGGGTCGTTATCCACACGAAAACGCCTTTCGTTTT
>CAZQXF010000104.1:0-8341 GCA_964596975.1 uncultured Thiotrichales bacterium
GATGTCTTCCACCTGGGTAATGGATTCAGTAATCAGCTCACGAATGGCGTTGGCGGACTCGGTACTGCGCTGGGCGAGTTGCCGCACTTCGGTCGCGACGATTGCGAAGCCATTCCCCAGCTCCTGGGCGTGGGCGGCTTCGACTGCGGCATTGAGCGCCAGCAGGTTGATTTCAAAGGCAATATCTTCCACTTCGGCAATCGCCTTGTTGATCCGGTCACAGGACTCACCGACCTCGGTCACTTGCTGCAGCTGCCGATCGAGCGTTGCGGCAATACGCCCGGTATGTGCGGTACAGGATTTGACAGCGTCATCGGCCGTCCGGGTTGTGGGTTGTGGAGACACCCGGCTCAGCAGCAGATCGTTCAAGCGGGGAACAACCCCTCGACAGGCCTGACCCAGCTGGGACAGACGCTCAATCGCGGCCACCATCTCCGAATAGACTGTGTGTAGGGCTTTTACGGAATGGCGGGCGTCGTCGAAAAAACCATCTTGAGGCATTGCGGACGCGGCTTCCGGTGCCAATTGCAACACGGCCGGATCACGCCGGGATGTACGCCGAAAACCAAGATAACCCAGGGTGGCAATCGACAGGGCAAGCATCGCACTGGTCCAAATTGGCCACACGGGAGCCACCGGCACCGCCGCCGGCTCAGTGGACAGCAATTGCAACAACAGCCTGGATTGTTCGCGCAACGCCTCCACGAGCGTTCCATGCTGTGATGTTCCCGCCGCGGCAGCCTCGGCTCGCTCCTGCAGCAAATCGGCAAACCCGCCGCTGGCTGCTACCTGACGAGCAATAGCGTCCAGTTCAGCACGGAGCTGATCACGCCCCTGCTCGTCGACCCTTGTTGCTGCCTCGATAGTCTCCCCCATATCGTTCAGCAATGGCCCAAGCTGCTCTTTCGAGACACGTTCCGCCGTTGTCCTCTCAGGTGCCTTGAGATAATGCCCAAGATGGATGGCAAGGCGTGCCGCCTGTTGCGGCAACTGTGGCACCTGGGGCGACAATTGGCGACTCCATTGCTCGACCTTCCAGGCTTCTTGCCGGATCTTGTCGGCAAAGAAGCGGTGCTGCTTGTCGAGTACAAGCCAGCGATCGACGGCCTCCTGCAACTGGCCCTGCAACCTATCCAGCTGGCTGTTCCCCGCCAGCAGCATTTCGACAACGGATGAACTGATCTGCTGCGGATGCCTGGACTGTAATTGCATCAGCTGCTGCCGAAACATCTCCGTCGCGAACAGCTGCCCGGTCTCACCCGCTGCCAGCCGTTGCAACTGACCACGGTAGTCATTGATCAGGTTGAACAATGGACTCAGCATGGCGGGTGCTGCCCTATCGGTCACAGCCTGGGCGGCGACATTGCGTGAAGCAGCACCCTTCGATAGCTGCAACAGCAACAGGCTGGCCACAACACCCAGGAGCGTCAGCATCACGATCAGTGCTGGCTGTGTAAGATTCGGCAGTTTCCTGTGCATTGCATTCCCTGGCTCAAGCTTCGCCCCGCAATTGCAAATCCGTGCAACATGCGGTCGTCAGACTATAATAGCCGCCCTCACCCACTTGTTTTTGTTACCCAAACGCCATCCACGTGTAGGCTGGCGACAGGCTGATGGAATTACCGGATCAGGAACGGAACCACATGACGCCACATCAACAGATCAGCCACCTGATGTCGTGGCTGCAATCCGAAATCATCGGCCAGGAACGATTGGTCCAGCGCATGCTCGTCGCACTGCTCGCCGATGGCCATCTGCTGGTCGAAGGCGCACCGGGGCTCGCCAAGACACGCGCCATCAAGGCGTTGAGTGACGGCATCCAGGCAAGCTTTCATCGCGTTCAGTTCACGCCCGACCTGCTGCCAGCCGATCTCACCGGCACAGACATCTACCACCCCGAAGACGGCACATTTCAGTTCGCTAGCGGCCCGATTTTCCACAATCTGATTCTCGCTGATGAGATCAACCGCGCGCCGGCGAAAGTGCAGTCGGCACTGCTCGAAGCAATGGAGGAGCGTCAGGTCACGGTGGGCGCCTACAGTTATGAGTTGCCCCGGCTGTTTCTGGTAATGGCAACGCAGAACCCGATCGAACAGGAAGGCACCTACCCGCTGCCCGAGGCGCAGCTCGACCGCTTCATGCTGCATGTCAGCGTTGGCTACCCGGACAAGGCCGCCAGCCAACGAATCCTGCAATTGGCCAGACGCGAAGCCTTGGAGGCACTGACGGGTTCGGCTGGCGACGCCATCGAGCCGATAGCACAGGAGGTCATTTTCGCCGCAAGGCGAGAGGTGCTGGAACTGTTCCTGTCAGAATCGGTAGAGGAGTACATTCTCGAAATCATCGAGGCGACGCGCGACCCAAGCCGCTACAGCGAGCAGATTGCCCCCTGGTTACGCTGGGGCGCCAGTCCACGCGGCGCGATCGCGATCGAGCAGACCGCGCGCGCCACCGCATGGCTGGCAGGACGGGATTTCGTCACCCCCGAGGATGTTCGCAGCGTCAGCGCCGATGCCCTGCGCCACCGCATTCTGCTCGACTACGCTGCCGAAGCCGAAGGCATCACGCCGCAGATCTGTATCGAGGCCATTCTCGGTGTGGTACCCGCACCATGACGGCAGCAGGATGACGCAAAGCGGCGACACACAACTCGATCTCGACGCCATGATCAAGCTACGGGAAAAGGCCCGCGGGCTGGTACCCGGCTTGCGCAGCCAGGCACTATCGCCGGCACCATCCAGCCGCCGCTCGCTCCTGCGCAGTCGCGGCATGGAGTTCGACGAGGCACGGCTCTACCAGCCCGGCGACGATGCCCGCAATATCGACTGGCGCGTTACCGCACGCCGCGGCGAACCCTACACCAAATTGTTCCGGGAAGAGCGCGAGCGCCCGGTTTTCATTCTGGCAGACCTCCATCCCGGCATGTACTTCGGCACCCGCCGGGTGTTCAAGGCCACGTTGGCAATGGAGCTGGCGGCGCTAATCGCCTGGGCTGCCGAAGCAGTCGGGGATCGCGTGGGCGGCCTGGTCGCCGGTGGTGAACGCCACGACGAACTGCCACCGCGCAGCCGTCAGCCCGGCGTGCTGCAACTACTGCACAGTCTGGACCGGCTGCAACCGCGGCGAGCCGGCGAGCTTCGCAGCGGCCAGCTCGATACCGTGCTGGGCCGGCTGCAACACATTGCCCACCCCGGCAGCCTGATCATCGTGCTCAGTGACTTTCAGCAGATGGGGCCGGCGCTGCGAGCCAGTATCAGCGCGCTACGACAGCACAACGACCTGCGTATCGGCTTCATCAGCGACCCTCTGGAAGCGCAGGCTCCGCGCGTGGGTCGGTTACGCCTGGGCAGCCCTGAACGGCGCATCGAGGTCGATACTGATTCGCCGCGGCTACGCCAACAATGGCAGGCGCTGTTCCAGCAGCGATTCGACGAGATCAGCGATATCTGCCGCCAGACCAGAACACCGCTGCAGCGGTTCGAAACCACGAATGATCCGCTGTCATCATTGCGGGGACTGCTCTGACATGGCGGCGACAATCGATCCACTGGCTGAGCTACGGCCGATCCACTGGCCGGAAGCCGTCTCGTGGTGGCCACCGGCACCCGGCTGGTATGTGCTATTGCTACTGCTGTTGCTGGCATTGGTCACCGGATTGCTGCTCCACAAGCGCCACCAAAAGCCTTCGACACGATCCGAAGCACTGGCACTGCTCCGCCAGCTCGCACAGCATGACGGCGACGACCGCGCCTTTCTCGCCGAACTGAATCAGCGTCTCAAGCGCATCGCCTTGGCCCGCTTCCCACGCCAGCAGACTGCCGGACTCTCGGGCAGGTCATGGCTGGTATTTCTCGATGACAGCAGTGGCGGCGATGCCTTTACCACCGGGCCGGGGCAAGCACTGGGGCAGGCACCCTATCAACGCAGGGTGCAGCTCGACGACCGCAGCGAACTGCTGGCACTGTGCGAACAGTGGGTTGAGGCAATCTGGCAGCAGGACAGAGCGCACTGATGTTCCTTTTCCACTGGCCAGTCCTGTTCCTGGCATTGCCGCTGCCCTGGCTGCTGCGCGCCCTGCTGCCCGCGGCACGCAGCAGGAATGCGGGATGCCTGTATGCGCCGTTCGCAGTACAGCTCACCGCCACCAGCGGCCACGGCCACCAGCGGCTACTGCAATGGCGCTGGTGGCTACTGCTGCTGATCTGGCTGCTGCTAATCGTCACCGCGGCACGCCCGCAGTGGCTGGGGGAACCCATTAGGGTGCAGGAAAGCGGACGCAGCCTGATGCTGGCCATCGATGCTTCCGGCAGCATGGCAACCACCGATCTCGATCCAGCGAAAAAAGAATTGTCGCGACTGGAGGTGGTCAAGCAGCTGGCCGGTGATTTCATCGCCCGCCGCTACGGTGACCGCATTGGCCTGATCCTGTTCGGCAGCAATGCGTATCTGCAAGCGCCGCTGACCTTCGACCGCAACACCGTGAAGACGCTGCTGGAACAGACGATGGTCGGCATCGCGGGGCGCGAGACGGCCATCGGCAATGCATTGGGGCTGGCAATCAAGCGCTTGCGCAATGCCCCCAAAGGGAAAGGCGTACTCATCCTGATGACCGACGGCGCCAATACCGCCGGCATCGTATCGCCACGCCGGGCGGCCGAGTTCGCGGCTTCGCAGGGACTGCGTGTCTACACCATTGGCGTGGGCGCGGCGGCGGTGTCGATGTCATCGCTGCCCAGCGCACCCGTGATCAACCCCGCCGCCGATCTCGACGAGACGCTACTGCAATACATCGCGGAGAAAACCGGCGGCCGCTACTTTCGCGCCACCGACAAGGAACAGCTGCGCAAAATCTATCGACTGCTCGACAAGCTCGAACCTGTCGAGGGCGGCTCCGATATCGTGCGTCCGGTGACAGAGCTTTATCCCTGGCCACTGGGATTGGCATTGCTGCTCAGTTTTGCGCTCTCGGCCAGGCCGCTGCGAGGGTGACGAGGTGATCAACGATTTCAGCCAATTCCATTTCCTGCGCCCGCTGTGGCTGCTGGCGCTGATTCCGGCCGGCTGGCTGCTATGGCGCCTTGGCAAAGCCGCATCGGGGCAGGCACAGTGGCGGACGTTCTGTGACGATCACTTGCTGCCACAGCTATGGCTGGAACCGCCTGGGAAAGCATCACGGCTACCGTTGGCACTGCTGGGGTGCGGCTGGCTGCTGGCGATCATCGCACTGGCCGGACCCGCCTGGCAGCAATTACCGCAGATCAGCTACCAGACCCATCCGGCACGGGTCGTAGTGCTCGATCTGTCCGCGGCGATGAACGCCACCGACCTCACGCCTTCCCGACTCGACCGCGCCCGCTTCAAGATCCAGGACATGCTCCAGGCCGCAGGCGAAGGAGAAACCGCACTGATCGCATTTTCCGGCGAAGCCCATGTGGTGACACCCCTGACTGACGATACTGAGACCATCAGCACAATGCTTCCCGCGCTGTCGACTGAGATCATGCCAGTACAGGGCGATGCGGCCACACCAGCGCTGCAACTGGCCGCGAAGCTGCTCCGGCAAGCGGGTTACCCTCGGGGCGACATCGTGCTACTCACCGAGGGCGTTGGTGATCAGGCATCGACACTCAATACCGCCGCAGCGCTGGCGGAAGAAGGCTACGGGGTGTCGGTGCTGGGCGTCGGTACCGCGGCGGGTGCCCCCATCCCTCTGACCGAAGGTGGCTTCGGGCCAATGAGTCGGCTCGACGAAACATCACTACGAGAAATTTCACACCAGGGTGGCGGGCACTATCATCGCATCACCGCCAGTAACGACGATCTCAACAGCGTGCTTCCGGATCTTAGCCTGCTCGACGTCAATGCCAGCGAGGCAAGCAGCCACAGCCTGCTGCGCTGGGCTGAACATGGTGTCTGGCTACTGCTGCCGCTACTGTTGCTGGCGGCGGCCGGCTATCGCCGTGGCTGGCTCGGCGTGCTGCTGCCGCTGTTGCTGCTGCCACCCCCCGGACAGGCTGCCGACTGGCGCGCACTGTGGCTGAACCAGGATCAGCAGGCCACCGCACTACTCCGGCAGGGGGACGCCCAGGCCGCTGCCGAACGTTTCCAGCGACCAGACTGGCGTGCCGCCGCACTCCATGCCGGCGGTGACTATCAGGCTGCCGCAGACGCCTGGCATGCGCTGGCGGGCAGTGAAGCACGCTACAATGAAGGCAATGCGCTTGCACGTCTGGGACGCTACCGCGACGCCATCGAAGCGTACGACGCCGCGCTCTCAATCGATCCCGGCCATGCCGATGCCGCCGCCAACAAGGCGTTACTGGAAAAGCTGCTGCGCCAGCCCCCGCCCGCCAGCAACCAGCAAACAGCGGGCAAAGGCAGGGCCGGAGACGGTGGCGGCTCGACCCAGGCTGACAACGGCAACAATGCCACTGGGTCAGGCGGCCAGGGGCAGCCGCAGCAAAGCTCGGCTGCCACATCACCCAATGAACAACAGGCCGGAGAAGCACCTGGTTCGGCAACCGGGCGCCACCAAGGCGATGCCATAAGGCCGCGAGATGACACAGAAGCGCAAACGGGTGGTGAAGGCGACGCCAGCGACCCGCCACCACCACACTACGACGACAACATTGCACTGGAACAGTGGCTGCGACAGATACCCGATGACCCGTCAGGGCTGTTGCAGCGCAAGTTCCTGCTCGAACATCTGCAGAGAAAACAGGCACGATGAAGCGACTGACAATCATGCTGTTACTGCTGGTGTCGAACCAGAGCGCGCTCGCGGGCATCAACGCCTGGCTCGACAGTTACCAGATCGAGGAAGGCGAGATCCTGCGTCTGACGATTGAAACCGAAGGCGACGTTCCCGGTGATCCCAACACGGACCCACTGTTGGCGGACTTCGAGGTTCAGGGTATCGCCAACGGCCACCGCCAGATCCGCGGCGCCAACGGCTTCATCAACTACTCGACCTGGAGCATTTCCCTCAAACCGCGTCACGCCGGTGTGCTACAACTCCCATCACTACAGGTCGCAGGCCAGTCGACACCGCCTTTGGCCGTGGAAGTGAGGGCGACCAAGGCTGCACGCACCGATCAGGGCGAGGTGCTTGTCCTTGCCAAGGTCAGCAACCGCCAACCCTGGGTGCAGAGCATGGTGACCTACACCGTCAGCATTCTCTATAACACCCCCATCGCCGAGGGCACACTGGCGCTGCCCGAGATACCCAACGCGCTGGTGCATCGGCTCAAGGGCGATCGCATCACCACCATCGAACGCAATGGTCAGCGCTATAAACGCATCGAACGGCGCTATGCGCTGTTTCCACAATCCAGCGGGCGCCTCACCATTCCAGGCCCGGTACTCAACGCCAAGGTGCCGGCAGCCAACCACGGTGGACGGCTCGACGCCGACAGCAACCCACTGCAAAGCGGCAGCGGCGATTTCGATACCTTCGTGACCGCAACCCGCTCAGTGCGGGTCAGAGGTGAAAACCTGACGCTCGACGTTGCAGCGCCAGCCAGCAAGTTTGGTGTCAATGGATGGCTCCCGGCCCAGCGCGTCGAGCTGACAGAGACAACGGATCATAGTCAGACCACCATTCGTGCCGGCGAACCGGTGACCCGCACCATCACGCTGCGCGCATACGGCCTGCTGGCCGAACAGATCCCGCCGCTTCAACAACAGGGTGACAGCCATGATGGCATCTATTTCGACAAACCGGTCAGACACAACCGCATCGATACTGATGGTGTTGTCGGCACCCTGACACAACGCGTCGTTTATGTGCCACGCAAAGCGGGCAGCCTCGAATTGCCCGAAGTAACGGTTCGATGGTGGGATGTCAACGCAAACCGTGAAAAGATCGGCACGTTGCCAGCGCAGCACTACAAGGTTATCGCCGCAGAAGGCGAAAAGGCTGCTGCAGCGACTAAAGCCCCGTTACCGGCAGAGGCAACCACAGCATCGGTAGACAGCAGCGGGGATTTCCTGCACCACCTATCACAACCCAGGCCATGGCAATGGCTCAGCGCAACCCTGGCATCGCTCTGGCTGCTGACGCTACTGCTGTGGCGGCGTGAGCGCGGACATTGCCGCACAGCAAAAACCCGCCACAACAAGCCACCGAGCAACACACTGGCCAGAAAACGCTTCCAGCAAGCCTGCCACGAGAACCTCGCCGGCCCTGCCAGACACTACCTGCTCGAATGGTGCCAGTCACACTGGCCAGACAACCCGCCAATCGGCCTGGAAGACCTCGCCCAGCGCATCGGCAACGACAAGCTCACACCCCTGCTGCAGCAGCTCGACAAAGCCGTCTATGCGGGCAAGCAGCACAAAT
>CAZQXF010000105.1:0-8300 GCA_964596975.1 uncultured Thiotrichales bacterium
AACAACGGTTGTCGCTGATCCGATTTAGCCGCCGCTCACGCCGTTTGCGATTTCTGTCAGCGCTTTCCACATCTCGGGATTATCGATTTTCAACTGCTGTAGCGCAGGTGTGTCGAGCAGTGCATCGATTTTTTCTGACAGTGATTCCGGCTCATGGTCAAGTGCTTTGGCTTGCCATGCTTCGAAGAGCAGGGCGAGGCGTGTTTGTCGGCTGATGATTGCGGCAGGTTGCCAGCTTTGTTCCTTGAAAGCTTGCAGCGTTTTGTTGCACTGCTTGCGCAGGCGCTGAGCAGATTTGCTGTCGACATACTGTGGGTGACTAAGGCCCAGGCTGAGAGAGTTGATCAGTGTGCGGTAGATGACGGGGCCGATGGGGTCGTCCGTTTCCTCTGCCCACGCCGTGGCGGCTTGCAGTGATTGATCCATTGCCGCAGCCATTTGTGCATACTGCCCCGCTGTCTCGTGACTGACGGCAATATGCTGGTAATCCTTGGCGAGCAGGGAAAGGCGTGTGGACTCTTTCCAGGCGAGTGTTTCGCTCTGCCCGGCGAGGCTTTGCAGTAGTTGCGTTCGCTGTGTGCGGTAGTGGATGCGATCGCCGGGGGTTGTGCTGAGGGTGGCGAGAAATCCCCAGGCGAGCAGTTTGAAGCGCGCCGGCGTAAAAGGAATGAGGCGGTTGTGATCGGCGGGCAGGGGTTTGAGTTTGTCTGCGAGGGCCAACACGGCTTCGAAATGTTTTTTGGCGGTTTCCCGTTGGCCGCTTTTCATCAAGGCATAGCCGTAGCCGAGCAAAGCCTTGGTGCGATTTTCGTTGCTGAGTCGCGTTGTGCCAAGCAGCTTTTCCCAGGACTGTATGGCTTGCGGATAGTCTTCCGCCTGCAACGCATAAAATGCGTATTTTTCCAGGAAAGGGGTACTGTCGAGCTGGCTGCTGGTGGTCGCCAGGCTGAGTGCTTTGGCCGCTTGTTGTTGTGCCTGTTGCGGCTGGTTGTTTGCGAAAAGCGCGCGAGCAAAGGCCAGTCGGGTGCGGGCTTCATCTTCGAGGGCGGGAAAGGGTAGCGCTAACCGCCGGGTGAAAAAATCGACTGCCAGCGCCTGGTTGCGCACCTCGCTATGCAGCCAGGCAAGGTTTTCCCATACCGATGCGGTGATGCGGCTGTTGTCCCGGCCCAGATCCAGCGCCATGATGTAGTGATAATGTGCTTTTTGAAAGGCGCGCTTGTCGTAGCGGTAGCCTTGCTTTGAAAGCCGCAGCAGTTGGTGGTGGATATATCCCATCAGCAGGTCGCGTACCGCAGGATTCAGACCGCGGTTGTTCATGGGTTCCAACAGCGCAAGCGCCTTTTTCAGCGTTGTTTTCATCGCCTCCGGACGGCTGCTATCAGCATCCAGAATCAGTTTTAGCGCCTCGGCATAGTTCGCGTGTTGACCCAGCAGGTTCTGCTTTTTCAGGATGGCATAGGAACGTTCGAGATTTTCGCGTTTATCGAGGCTGGGGCTTAGGCCAAGCGTGATGAACTGGTAGTGCGCTTCGAGGTCGTTGGTTTGGCGGATGGCGCTGTAGAAAACAGCATAGGCTTTGGCGGCGTTGCCTGCTGCGAGCATGCCATAGGCCTTGTCCATCGTAATGATGGCGTACTGTTCGGCGACATTGGCAAATTCCATCTCGGAAATGTTGGTGGTCAGCAGCCAATGGCGTGACAGCAATTCCATATATTGAAACTGCTCCGCCGCGCCCAGGTTCTGAATGGCGCGGACATGCATTGCCTTGCGTAGCAGCAGATCATCACGGTTATTTTTCAGCAGCGTGTTCAGTGCTTGAAAGGCAGTATTTCTGCTCGCCTGATCGCCACTCAATACCAGCCGCAATGTCTGAATTTCGCTGCGGAACAATTGGGTAATTTCATCATGGTGGATGTTGTCGAGTTGTCGTTCGATGGTATCGATGCGAGTGCTGATGTCTTTTTCGGTTCTGCTCAACAATTTCAGGTAGTTGAATCCGTAGTAGATCCTGGCTTCGGCTGGCAAGCTGGCTGCGTCGAACATCAGTGGGTAGATGCCCAGCAGTTTTTCGGGTTGTTGCTGCGTCAGCAATTGCCGGTATAGCTCGAAGGCGATGACCTGTTCCAGCGGCAGTGCAGAAGCACGGCTGAGGTCGTAACGCTGCAAGCGTTGAAGTGCCTGCGGTTCGTCTTCCAGTTCGAAATCGAACCAGGCGTCGATCAGCGTCGTCAGTGCTGCTGGCAGCTTGCTCGCGTGAATGTGTTGACGGGCTTTGTCGACGATACGCCGAAATCGCGCAGTGACGATGCCAACCGGCACTTTCTGTTTTGATGCACGCACCAGAAACAGCTCATCCAGCGCCTCGTAGAAATGCGCCGTCGCCTCATCGTTTTGTTGTCGATATAGTTGTTGCAGCTGTTTCACGTAATAGCGTGCGGCGGTCAGTTCACCAATTTCCAGGTGGTTGCTCAGCAGGCGTTCCAGCATTTCGGTGTCGTTGCGGCCGAACCGGTAGCGCAGGGAATTGAGGAGCAGCAGTCGGGTTTCATGACTGCGGGCGCTGCGGTGCGCTTCGAGGAGTCGTTGCTGATCCCACTGTGGTGGCACACTGCCGGTCAGTGGCAGCCTGTAGATATCCAGCGAGCCTTCGAAGGCGCAGGTGAGATAGAGGTATCGTTTGCTCAGGGCTGGAAACTTGCAATTGCTCGCGACGGATGTGAGTTGCTCTGGCAGCAGTGGTTTTGTGCTGTGCAGCCAGGTTGCAAACGGAATGCGAAATGCCACGCTGTTATCGCTGCCGTCGATGATCTGATCGCCATTGGTGTCGTTCAGATATTGGTTGAAATAGAGATACTCAGCATCGCTTGTCACCGTGGCGACCCCCGTGATGCCGGGAAGGTCGAATGCTGGGGGGGTGAGCATTTTCTGCTGCTGCCGATCCCAGGCCTGGAGGCGCACGACGCCGTCTGGCTGCGCCTCAGTCAGCAGAATATAGCGCCCATCGGGGGTGGCGGCAGGCGCAGAGATCAGCCCATGATAGAGCGTGGTAGCCGTCCCGGTTGCAAGATCATGCAACACCAGATTCCAGTCGATCTGCGCTGTATCACGGCTCAGATAGCCAAGCAGATGATCATTGATCCAGAACGGCGATTTATCCAGGGTGGCGTTCGTGGTAATGCATTTCAGCGCCTTGTTTGCCAGCGTAAAAAGGCAGACATCACCTTGCGCATCATTGCCGAAATAGGTGAAGGCGAGGGTGGTGCCGGCAGGGTTCAGGGCCGGCTCCTTGGCATCGCCGGTCTTGCCGATCAGCAGTGTCGTTTCGTTGTGCTGCAAATCCTGTTGCAGAATATTTGGGATCTGGTTTTGGCTGCGGGTGAAATAAATCCGTTGGTCGTCATTGCCGATGCTGGCTTCGAAATTATCCCAGGGCCCAACCGTCAGTTTTTCCAGTGGCACGAGCCGGTTTTCCTGCCAATTCGTTTCTGCGGCCAAGGCAGTGGAAAAAAAGCAAAAGGCGATCAGGACACATATTCTCTGTAACATTACGGTGTCTCTTGCGCCGTGGGTTCGACATGAGCCGGGAATTCCCCATTCAGCACCCGGAAGGCGCGGTCACGACGTTTCGACGAAGGCTCCTTCGCCAGTGCTGTTGGCCCTTTCAGCGGCACTTGCTGGCGAAACCGCTCGTCCAGTTTTGGCCATTCACCTGAGGCTTCGGCTTCCATGACAGTGTGACGGTCGATCAGGTAGACATCGGGAAGGCTGATGCAGCCTGGCAGACTGATGGTTGCCAGCAGGATCAGGCTCGCTGGCCATGTGCCGCTGCCATGCTGTTGTCCGTATCGCTTATCTTGTCTGCGCATTGTTGGTCTCCGGTTTTCGGCGTAAGGCGTCATTATTCGAGTGGGATGCTACCCAGTTGCTCCAGGGCGATGCCAGCGAAATGCTGGATCAATGGCGTCAGCGGCAGCCCTCGTATTCGCAGTGGCTGCCCCAGCGCTGAGATCGCGACTTCCATATCGAGCAGCCCTTGGTGCATGTCGATGCTGAGTCGTTGCGGGAAGGCGAGCCGCAGGGCTGATCGCAGCGGCGCCAACTGTTCATTTTGATAGTCCGGGTCGATGATCTCCAGTAATTGGAACAGTTGTTCACGGCTGATTTTCGTGATGTCGATGCGGCCTTGCAGCAGACGCTGGCCGATATCGAATTCGACGGCGGTGCGCATGTTCAAGGGGGCCAGTATATCGGCTTTGCTCTTGCGCCCTTGCGGCAGCAGTTGACGCGGATCAAGTTGGGTAATACGGCTGAGCAGGCCGATTTTCCAGGCACCAGGGCGGGCGTCGAGATAGAGCTGGCCGGTGAGGTGGCCGCCAAACAGATCGACGTCCAGCTGCTGCAAGTGAACCACGTTCTGTTTGATATCGATGCTGGCCAGTGCCGGGCCAAAAGCCTTGCCATCAAGCGAAATAACGTCGGCGCGAAGATTGTCGCGATCTTCCAGAAATGGCTGAACACGGGTGAAGTCTACGCGTTGAAAGGGGTCAGGGTTTTCGAGATAGCGGAATTTCAGTTGCTCGCCTGTCCAGATCAGTTCTTCGGCGATATTCATGCGGCCATCCAGCCCTTGCAACTGAAAGTGCTTCGTCGTGATATCGAGATTGTCGAAGCGGGTTTCGCCGTCGATCGAGAGCTGGCGACCGTCCAGCAGCACCAGGTGCCAGGGAACTGTGGCTGAACCGGCGCCGCCGACATAGGGATTGATCAGCAGATCATGCCGGAGCGTTGTGGTGAGTGTGCCGTCGAGCTGGGCATTGTTGCCGTCGAGCGAGGCTTCGCCGGTAGCCGCCAGGTCGATGAACCCGGCGCCGCTACGCAGGTGCAGGCTATCGAGGATGATTTTCTCGTTCTGCTGCCGGGCGCTGAGTGTCAGGGCGAGTGGCACGATGACGGCTTCAAGGTTGGCTGCCGCTGACTGATCGGCACCCTCCGACAGTAGCGTCAGTGAGCCGCTGCTGAGCTGGAGATCCAGCTTGCCATCTTGCGGTGCCAGACTGGAGGCGGTGCTGAGTTCGATACTGCCGTTCAATCCCTTGATTTGAACCTGTCGTGATAGCTCAGCAGCGGAAATCTCGAAGCGGCTCTTGAGCTGGCTGGCACCGGCTGACCAGTCGAGATGCTGTTTCAAAGTGGTAGGATCAGAGAGTTTCAGCAGGGTGCCTGGTTGGCTTGTGGCCTGGGTGAATTGACTGTCCAGGGTCAGGTTTGCGCGCACTTTGTTCAGTGCGGTGGCGGGTGCATCCAGGATTGAACGGAAGGGGTGACTGATCTCGGCTTTCAGCCAGTGTGCGCTTTTGAGCGCGCCCACCATTTCCACGGGCGCCAGTGCTGGCAGCCAGGATTCCCACTGTGGCCTGACATTGAGCCTCCAGCGTGAATCGAGCGCCAGATGGCGTGGCTTGTTTTTCGCATTGAGTTGCAGGCTGATCGCATCAGTGCCATCGATCCGCAGTGTGGCGCTGCTGTCGGCAGTCGTCAGTGGCCAGTCGAAATTCGCCTTGTGCCAAAACTGAAGCGGGATGGGCTGCGTCATCGACGCGGCGCGGAGGCCTGACGTGGTCAGATGCAAAGTGCTTTGGTAGTCGTTGTCGGCCTTGGTCAGCGCATAGGTCAGTTTGGCGGGTTTCGTCAGCACAAGGCCGCCGGCTTGTTGCGGTCGGCGGCGCTGTTGTATGCGAATTTCTCCTTTTTGATGCAGCGGCCATTGGGCAAGCCGGGAAAACTCGGCTGTCAGCAGGTTGTCAGTGTCGTGGCGCAGGTCGAGGTCGCCGCGCCAGTGGAGTTCGAGATCGCCCAGTGTTTCGAGCGGGTCGGCTGCGGCATGCAGACGCCGCAAGCGCGCGTCGAGCGTGGCCTCCAGTTCGTGGTGCAGTGTGAATGGGCTGCGGCGATTGTCTGCGCTGAGTTTCAGGCTCGCCAGCGCCTTGTTGTCGAGCTGAACCTGTAGCGACGCCGTGGGTTGGGAGAGTTCGAGGTCGGTCGTCAGATCGAGCTGGCCAGCCACCGATAGCTTGCGTTTGAGCTGGGGGATATGCGCATCGTTCAGCGTGAGTTCGCTGCGCAGTGTCAGGCTGCCGTGCTGAAACTCGCCGCTGGCCGTGAGCTGCTGCTGATCGACATGATATTGCTCGGCCTGATCACCTTCGCCGACACCGACACTGACATCGGAAGTCACCAGCTCCGGGGTGAAATGCAGCGTCAGGTCCTGCTGCCAGTTGGCGCTGTCCAGGCGGCCATTGGCAGCGAGCTTGATTTGTGGTGAGAAGGTGCTTTCGACGCTGGTTTGGCTGAGGTGGATCTTGTCGGCTTGACCCGCGAGGTCGATATCGAATGACAATGGCGTCGCTATCGGGAGGCTCGTGGCTGCGTCGCCTTTGGCATCCAGGGTCAGTGTCAGGTTGCTGATGCTGGCCTGTTGATCCTGGTGCCGGGCGTCCAGCCGCATCAGGTTCAGCGTCTGCTTGCCGCTGAATGCCAGTGGCGGCGGTGAATCGGAAAATGGCGCAAGCTCACCGTGCAGGGTCATGGCGAGCTGGTGGCTGGCGAGAAGATCCAGCCGCAGCCTGTCGTGGCGGAAGTCATCCAGCGTGAGCGCGGCGATATTGCTGTCCACTGCGGCATCGACTTGCAGTGGGAAGATGGAGGCGATGCCTGTCTGGGGTGCCGTGTTTGGCGCGCTGCTGGCGCTGGCATTGATATTCAGGGTCAGCGCGGTGCTGTGGCTAAGTGTTTTGTCTTGTTGCATGAGGCTGGGGTGATCGACGGCCAGCCGACTGTCTATCGTTGCTTTGTTCAGTGTCCAGCCCTGCTGATCGCGTGTCAGATTCCAGGCCAGCTGGCTGTTGAGGTCGGGGGTAAGGGTCAGTTGCTGCTTGCCAGTGGGACCGGCCTGAATCAATTTCCAGGCACCGCCTGATGGTTTGCCGATGGCCAGATGCAGCTGGCCTTGCAGCCGATCATGCTGCCAGTTGGCGGCACCGCTGAGTTGCTGAATATGACCCTGGAGCCGTGTCGAGTGTGGCTTGTCTTCGTCGAGACGCAAGTCGAAGCGGATGTTTGCCAGTGACAGCCGATCGATCGTCAGCGGGATGGGGGGTGAGCGCAGCAGTTCGTCCAGCTCGGTCAGTGTCATCGGGCTGGCCGTTGCTGCTTCAGACTCATTCGTAACGAGGAGGTCTGCGGTCAGTTGTACATCGCTCAGTTGAGCGTCGGTGATGTCGAGCCGCCCGCGCAGTAGTGGCGCCACCGCGTATTCGACGTGGAGCCTGCCAACAGCCAGTTTGACATCCCCCTGCTTGTCGTCATGCCAGCGTAGATGCAGATTCTGCAACGTCAGGCCACGTAGCAGATCGAGTTGCAGTGAACCCGGTTGCTCCAGTTCGATGCCGAGTGGTTGCAGCCGGGTGGCCAGCAACGGGGCAAGCTTGTCGTAGAGCAAGGGGGATTTGAGGGCATAGTAGCCGACGGGCACCAGCATCAGCAGGAACAGCAACAGCGAGCCCGCCGCCAGCAGCAGACGGGCAGCCCAGCGGGGAAGGGATGTCGTTGATGATGTGCTCACCGCGGCTGGGCTCGTGGCTGCGTCAGTTGTTTTTGGCGCCGTCATTGATCCACGCCACCAGGGCATCTTGCGTCGCCTTGTCGGTGATGGTGGTGTTGTTGACTGCGTGCAGATTGAAGGAGCTGGTGCAGCTGGTCTGGTTGATCGAGTAACTTTCGATCAGGCTGGTAACAACAGTGGACTGGGCCGCATCGCCGGGTGTGATGAAATTGATGTTGTTGCAATTGCCGGTCTTGTAGCTCGCCCACGAGGGGTAGTCGCTATCTACGTTCTTGCCCACCAGATTGCTGTAAAAACTGCTTTTGCTGCTGAGATCCGGGCCGTTCTCGGTGCCGTCGGCGGCGGCGGGGGAATGGCAGTTGACGCCGCAGCTGCTGAAGGTGCTGTTCCACAGGCTGGTATAGGTCGGCGTTTTCTCTTCGTCACCTGATTCGCAACCCAACAGGGCGAGTACCATGATGAAGATGAAAAGCCTTGGGCATGATCGGGCAAGGGTGGTTTTCATCGGGGGTCTCCGGCTAAATGCAACGTAACTATTCACTTGGTAGAGAAATAGAGCCGTAACTGCTCAGATTGCCGCTGAAACGCGTCAGATCAAGGCGGGAAATGTGAGTTTACAGGTGTAAATGACCATTTCCCAACGCAGAGATGGCGCGTTTCAGTGGTGAGCTGAGTA
>CAZQXF010000106.1:0-2839 GCA_964596975.1 uncultured Thiotrichales bacterium
GAAATCTATGTCATGGGCGCACGCAATCCCTACAAGTTCAAGATCGATCCAGCAACCAACTGGCTATTCTGGGCTGACGTCGGGCCGGACGCGACGCAGGCCAGCGAGGCAGGCCCGGTGGGTCTCGACGAAATCAATCTGACCAAGGCGGCCGGCAATTATGGTTGGCCTTATTTTATCGGCGACAACCTGCCCTACCTTGTGCGCGGCGAAACAATGGACCCAGCCGCGCCCAAAAACACATCGAAATGGAATACCGGCCCGGTCGATCTGCCACCAGCGCAACCGCACTGGTTCAGCAAGCCGCAACCTGGCATCGCCTTGATGGGCGGGCCGATCTACCATTATGACCCTTCGCTCGCCAGCACGGGCAAGTTGCCGGCGGAATTTGACGGCCACTTCATCTATTGGGATTTCGTGGGCAATCAGATCTGGGCAGTATCGTTTGATGACACTGGTAAATTCCTTGGCGAAACGGAGATTGCCCCCTCACTCAAAGGCGAACTCAAGTGGATCATCGACACGGAGATCGGCCCGGACGGTCATCTCTACCTGCTCGAATATACCGAGGCAGCGTTTCCCTATGGCGAGCTGGAACCCACCGGCAAATTGTCACGACTCGATTTCACCGGGCCAAAGGCGCAGTTGACCAACTATGCACTCGGCAGACAGGTCACCGTATCGTCCACCGAAACCGGCACCGATCAAGCTGCCAAGGAAAATCTCGACGCCAGCAACGCGGTCGATGGCGATCCCAAAACCCGCTGGTCCAGCGCCTTTAGCGAACCACAACAGATCAGTGTCGATCTTGGCGCCGAGATAACCATCAGCCAGGTAGAGATCGACTGGGACCCTTACGCCTGGGGCGGCAGCTACGCCATACAGACATCGACCGACAATCAGGCCTGGCAGACCGTGTTCAGCCAGAATAGCGGCGACAACAACACCGCAAAAATCAGCTTCGGCCCGGTCAAGGCGCGTTATTTACGCGTCGCCGACATTCGCCGCGGCGGTGACTGGACCTGGGGCATCGCCATCTACGAACTGCGCGTATTTGGCCCAGCCAGCGGCAACCGCTACGCCAACCCGCTCTTTATCGGCGAACACTATCAAGGCTCCGGCACCTGCGCGCTGTGCCACAGCGGCCTGACCAACAGCAAAGGGAAATCTGTTTCCATCAACAACGACTGGTCCAACAGCATGATGGCCAACGCGGTACGCGACCCTTACTGGCTGGCAAAAGTCGCGGCAGAGCTAAAACGCAACCCCCGGCTGAAAACCGTGATCGAGGACAAATGCACACGCTGCCACGCCCCAATGGCCAATGATGCGCTGAAAAAGGCTGGCAAGCCCGTAACGCTATTCGGCACCGGCATCAATCACCCTGACAACGACTTTTTCGATGCGGCAATGGATGGCGTCAGTTGCACTGTCTGCCACCAGATCAGCGATGACGGCCTGCTCGGCACAGCGCAATCCAACTCCGGGAATTTCACCGTTGCAATCTACCCCAACAAGGCCGATCGTCCAGCCTATGGACAATACCCGCAACCCAAGGTCGGGCCGATGCGCGCCAACAGCAACTTTACCCCGACACATGCGACCCACATCAGCAGCTCGGCGCTTTGCGCTACCTGCCACGACTTGAAAACACCCTATGTGGATAGCGACGGCAATATCGCCAGCGACCGCTACGAAAGTCACTTTCCGGAGCAAATGATTTTCACCGAATGGAAAAACAGCATCTACGCCACCGGTGGCAGCGAGGAAAAAACCTGCCAACAGTGCCACATGCCCCGAGTGGAAGGCAAAATGAAGATTGCCACCAACTCCGGCAACGTGCCGCTACGCGACAATTTTGCACGCCACACCATGACCGGTGCCAATACCACGATGCTGACCATTCTGCGTGACAATGCCAAAATGCTGGGCGTAACCGCCAGCGATCTCGACGGCGAAATTGCCCGCACCCGGGAATTTTTGAAGACAGCCGCCAGTATCGACATCAGCGACGCAACCATCGTCGGCAATCAATTGCAGGCGACCGTTACACTGCAAAATCATACCGGGCACAAACTCCCCGGCGGCTACCCGTCACGACGGATGTTCATTCATTTCAAAGTGACTGATGCCAAAGGCAATGTGCTGTTCGAATCCGGCAAGCCCAATGACGATGGCAGCATCACCGGAAATATCGAAGACAGTGACGAAAAACAGTTCGAGCCACATTACGATGTGATCACCAGCAGCGACCAGGTGCAAATCTACGAACCCATCATGGCCAACACCGATGGCAACATTACCCACACCTTGCTGCGCGCCAAAACCTATCTGAAAGACAACCGGCTGACACCGGAGGGTTTCGACAAAGCCACAGCGCCAGCGGATATTGCGGTGCACGGCGCAGCGGCCAGCGACAGCAATTTCGACAATGGCCGCGACAGCATCCGCTATCAGGTCGACGTCGGCGGCGCACGCGATCTGGTGATTACTGCCGAGCTGCTCTATCAGCCACTGTCCTATGGGCATTTGCAGGATCTTTTCAACGACAGCGACCTCCCCGAGGTCAGCAGCTTTCGCGCCATGTTTCAGCGCAGCAGCAACAAGACCGAGGTATTGGCGAGCAGCAGCCGCAACCTCGGTAACGCTGGCGTTTCCAGCGGCGGTGGCAGCATGCCACTGATCCTGCTGGCATTGCTATTACTTCCACGAAGGCAAGAAACGCGGCCTGTGCTACGGTGAAATTCTGCAAACCACTATTGCTGCTGCTTGCCGCCAGTCTGAATGGTTGTGGCAGTAATAATCAGGTTGGCAGCAACAACGACATCGACAGCAGCAC
>CAZQXF010000106.1:2939-8253 GCA_964596975.1 uncultured Thiotrichales bacterium
GCGACTGCAATAACGCTTCTGGATGCAGCAGGAAACAAGGTGGCCATTGATGTAACACTGAAAAAATCCGAATGCCTCATCGACATTCAACCACGCGAACCATTGCATGGAAACACGACCTATCGGCTGCAGGCAGATCTCTCACAGTTGACCGGCAAGGCACTGGCAAACGACGTCAGGATCGAGCGGCTGTTCACCACAATGGACATGCGTTTTCTCGGTGCCAGTTTCTACAATGGCGGGATCACGAGCATCGAACAACTCACGGAAACCGACTTGCTCGGCGTGCTTCGCTTCGGCGGTCGCTGGGTGACGGAACTGGCACTGCCCGAGAAAAATCCCGAAGTCGTCATCCCCGACAGCTATCTTGCCGCACTCGACCGGTTTTGTGGCTATGCCACCAGCAGGAACCAGCGCAGCGTCATCCAGCTTCCGGTTTTCCTGCCCTCGGCTGGCATCCGTCAGGCATTGACCTACCTGAAGGAGAGAGAAGACCATTGCAATCTGCTGCTGTTTTCAATCGGCAACGAAGTCGACCGTATAGACAGTGATGAAGAGCAATACGCCGAAAGCTATACCTGGCCGGACTATCTGGCCGCACTGAAACGTATTGTTCCCCTGCTACGGGCATATTTTCCCGACAGTGCCATCGCGGCGTTGGACTTATCCTCATTCGAAGAATATGACCAATACCAGGCATTGCGCGATTGGGTCGACCCATTTTGCGCCAGCCGTGACCCCGCAGTACGGGAAATCGATTTTCTCTCGATCCACTTCTACCCCTATACCGGCGCACAAAAACTCTGGGACATGCTCCAAATGGGAGAGCAGTTCGATGACAACTTGCGCCAGTTGCCGCAAGACTGCCCTCCAATATTACTCGGCGAGTACAACACCACCTATCAGTGGAGACCCAACTCCACCTATCCGGGCAGCGGCGGGGGTGCCTTCATTCCGCTGCTCACCCTGCCTGAAATTCTGCGGCAGAAAAAAACCATCGGCCTGCTCCACTGGTCGCTGATCGAAGGGGATACCTCAACCCTTGGACTGTTCCAGCCACCGGGGCTCGCGGCAAAACCCGTCTATCCCGGCTATCTGCTGATGGCACCAATAAAAAACGCAATGCCTGTCAGCGCGACCACCACACTCGACGCTCTCGCGCCCAGCGTTTTTGATGATGGCACCGCCCTGCACCTCTATCTGGGCAATCACAAACCACTGTGGCGGCGTGGCATCATCCTGGGTAGCGGTACATCGGGGGACGTTCACATCAGTCAGCCGAACTTGCCGCCGATGATGATTCCCGCACTGCCGCCGTTTTCCCTCAGCTACTTTCGAATCGACCCCGTTGCAGGTATCACGAGGCAACAGCAGATCAGCTTCGAAAACCAGAACATCAGTGATGCACCACTGCCCGCTAGTGATAACCGACACTGCATCCCTATTGCCGATTTTTCGGAGCCCAACAAGGACGGGCCTGACTTTATCGGCCCGGACTACAATCAGAACCTGAAGATCGCCACCGGCGGCACGCCACTGCCGGTCGCCTTCTTTCCGGATCAGCAAAGCGTGCAGATGGAGGAGATGACTGGCCTGCTGGAGCTGCGCTGCACCCCGGCTGCCGATCGCAGGGCCTGTGGCGTCTCGCTGCCGCTGACAGCCGACACCGCCGCGACAAATACAGTCGACTGGTCGGAAGGCAGCGATACTGCCAGTTTCCAGGTGACCCTCGGAAACCCGGAAGAAACAGCCGTGGCGCTACAGCTTCAGCTTGGGATGAAACACCCTGCCAAAGCGGAGGACATTGAAACCGCCAGGACAGTGACCTTGTCGATACCCGGCGGCCAGACACTACAATTCGATTTTCCGTGGTCTGCATTTGCACCACCTGCCACGACGCCTTCGACAGAAACGAAAACTCTGCATGAAACACTGTCCCGACTTGCCGCGCTGCGGGTGATGCTCGCGCAACCCGGTACCAGCGGAACGTTCCAGATCTTCCAGGTAGAAATCTGCGACCAACGCAGTGCCGAGTGAATTCGATTTTCCACCGCGATCGGGGTTTCGCGTGAACAACTTCACAAATAGACACACTCACCCGCCTGCCGGGCTCAATCATGCCGCTTGAAGGCAATATACTGCCGCACTGGACCTTTTCCATTCGGCACCACCGATTTCCACGGACCGGAAAACACGACATTGACATCAACAACAAAAAGAACAGCCCTAAAACGGGATGCCAAAAGGCACCCTCTACTGCTGCCCGCCCTGACATTAGCCACGGCCAGCGTACTGGTCATGCTGCTCATCTATGTGCTCGTAACCGGACAGAAAATCACTGACCGATATCTCCCGCTACTCAGCGACATCACCCAGGTAAGTCAGGAAGCCACCACAGCCTGGCTCGAGTTTGTCGATGCCACTACCGAAGATACCGTTCACCCTGACCGCCAGTTTCTATGGGAGTCACTGCATCGCGCCGCCATTTCCATCGCGATGCTCCACACGGCAAGGCTCGAAAACAGCGATGCGCACTCACACCCGCTCGACGACCCACTGGAAGCAGATTTGCAGTCACTGCATACCTTGCTCACCGGCATGGTCAAGGCAAGCACACAGCACTACGACAGCGCTGCCGACAGCGCTTTGGCTGAGTTCACCCGGCTATATCAGACCCTACTGATGACCAGCCAGAACGTGGAACGTCAACTGCTGACATCGCTCGATGCGGAGCTGACGCATTTCCGACAGCACAGCATGATGCTGCTCGGCTTCGTGCTACTGCTCACCTCCGGACTGATCCTGCTATTGCGAGCCATTCTGAAAAACGACCGCGTACAGATGGCCGAGCTGCGGCGAGCAACGCGCGAGATTCGCAGGAAGAACGTGCTGCTCGAACAGCTCGCCTATTTCGATCACCTCACCGGTCTGCCCAACCGGCCACTGTTCCGCGACCGTAGCCGGCAAGCCATCCTGCATGCCCAGCGCGAAGGGTATGCACTGGTCATCCTCTATCTCGACCTCGATGGATTCAAGGCGGTAAACGACAGCTTTGGCCATGAGACAGGCGATCATCTGCTGGTGGAGACAGCCAAGCGCATCTCGCGCTCGATCCGCAAGGAAGACACCGTCAGCCGCCTGGCCGGCGATGAATTCGCGATCATGCTTGCCAATATTCCCGATGTTGCAACAGCCGAGGAGACCTCGCGGATCATCGCCAAAAAGATATTGTCACAGCTGCGCCAACCATTCGAAATCGATGGGCGCGAAATTGTCGTCTCCGCCAGCATCGGCATTGCCCTCTACCCAACAGACGGTGCCGATGGAGAACATCTGATGAAAGCCGCGGACAACGCCATGTATCTCGCCAAGGCAACCGGCAAGAACAACTTTCAGTACTTCTCCCAGCGCGGATCTGGCGACCCCGTCATCTGCGAGGAGGAACTGCGTAACCATCTCGACAGCGATGTACTGGAACTCAGCTATCAACCTCAGTGGGACTTGGCCTCGGGCAGCATCACCGGGCTCGAAGCCCTAGTGCGTTGCCGTGATGAAAACGGCGGGTTGGTACCACCTGCGCGGCTGCTGCCAGTGGCCGAACGAACCGCGCTCATCGGCAAACTCGATCTGTGGGTCGCCGAAATGGCCTGTCGCGACTTTGCACGCTGGCTGAAAACAGACCGCCCTCCCCCCAAACTGGCGTTGAATCTCTCACCGCTGACGCTCAAACAAGGCCGGTTCGCGGGGCGATTTATCTCCATTCTGAAAAAGCACCAGATTCCCCCCTCACGCATCGAGATCGAAGTGGCGGATACCACACTGCTGGCGATGGCGAGCGTCGACCTCGAACTGCTGACACCACTATTCTCTCGGGGCGTACACCTGGCCGTCAGCTGCCAGGGCCCCCGCTACGAAATGCTCGACCTGCTATCCAGGCTCCCGGTCAGCGCACTGAAAACCGAACAGCACTTTACCCGCAGCGCAACCACAGACCCGCTCGTTGGGCGGGTATTCGACCACAGCCTGGACATCGCGCGTCGCCTGCGTGTCATGACCATCGCCGAGGGTATAGAAGACGCATCACAACTCGAATGGGTAAAAGCCCATGGCTGCGAAACCGGTCAGGGTTTCTTTCTTGGTGCACCCGGTAGCCGTGATGAAATCGACCACCTGCTCGCGCAGACTTCGGCATCGCATCAAGACCTCCCGGTAAAAGGCGGCGCTCAACTGCTGCCATTCCCATGATTCCTATTGCTATTCCGGCAAAAAACCCCATTGTTTTTCATAGTTAGTCACTCAAGTTTCAGCGTTCAGATAACGAGACGTTAAATTCCCCCCTTTCGCAAAGGGCGAGGCTTCATCAGTTGGCAGATCGTGAACGCCGGCACTTGAGTTTCCAGGACAATGTGTTCGCCCGTCGTCACTGCACGGGCGAACAAGGAGGAGTAGCAACCATGTACCAAGCCCGAATTCGACCACCCGCCGTTGCCGACATGTTTTATCCCGGCAACCCTCAGGAACTCAAAACAACGGTGGAGCAAATGCTCGCGGATGCTGTATCGATCGATCGACAGCCAAAAGCGATCATTGCCCCCCATGCCGGCTACATCTATTCCGGTGATATCGCCGCCAAGGCTTACGGTGCGCTCACGCCATGGCGCAACACGATTGAACGTGTTGTGCTGCTCGGGCCAAGCCACCGGGTGCCATTTCGTGGTATCGCCGCCTCCAGCGCCGACTACTATCAGACCCCGCTGGGCAATATTCCACTCGACACCCAGAGCGCACGCGAACTCGTGCAGCAATTCGATTTTGTCGACTGGCTAGACATCGCCCACCAGGACGAACACAGCCTGGAGGTACACCTGCCCTTCCTGCAGATGGCGCTGGGGGACTTTACCCTCCTGCCCCTGGTGGTTGGCGAGGCCACGGCCGCAGAGGTCGATGCGGTGCTCGAATCCGTCTGGGGTGGAGACGAGACATTGATCGTCATCAGTTCCGACCTGAGCCACTATCACAATGACAGCACGGCGAAGCAACTTGATCGCGAAACTGCGGCGGTGATCGAATCACTCGACGCGGATCACCTCGATACGCAGCATGCCTGCGGCGCCTACCCGGTACGTGGTCTGCTAGCCGCCGCGAAAAAGCATCACATGCGACCGCTCACCGTCGCCATGGGGAATTCCGCCGCCGTTTCCGGCGACTACAACCGTGTGGTTGGCTACGGCGCATGGATGTTTTTTGAACCCAAACAGGCACAACAATGAAACTCACTGATGAACAACGCAATTTGCTGAAATCCATTGCACGG
>CAZQXF010000107.1:0-8241 GCA_964596975.1 uncultured Thiotrichales bacterium
GGCATCATTGGCTGACGTTCACGACAAACTACATGCATTGCGACAACAGGCGTTGCGGCAGAGGCTGAGGTTGTCGCGAATCGATCCGGCTTCGCTGCAGAAGCTGGATGGCGATCAACAGAAGCAATTCCAAAAGTTGGAAAAGGCACTTCGTGGGCAGTATCGCAAGGCTGGCAAAGCGACGGCAAAACGCCATCTGCGTTCGCTGCAGCGCAGCCGAAGAATCAATGCCAGTCATATTGATCAGGCCTTGCATTCGGGGGCGACGCTGCCGGTGACAGCCGTGCAACGCTTCTTCTGCCGATGCCAGTATCCGCATACGGCTGAAGAGGAAGGTTATAACCAGGAAACCGAGCTGTCGCCGGGCTATGGTGAGGGCCCATCTGCTGCCGTGAGTTTCTCCTCTAACGAAAACAAGGCGCAGCTGTTTGCGGGCGCGGATACGTCTGCCGATGTGGTGGCGGCGAGTGCGACGGCAAAGGCTTGGTTCCGGTTTTCCTTCACGCCGCCTGCTGACGGGACGTATTGCGTCCGTCCTGTTGTTCAGATGAATGGCTACTGGATGCTGTGGGCGGGTGCGGCCGTGGAATGCACTGAATATGCGTCACTGCCGATATTTGGTTTCCGTGTGAGCGTCAGGCTGGTCATGGAGCAGCTTTCCGATCCCGTGTTCAATACCAGTTGGGATATATTGACTGGACCTTCGTCGGCAAGCTTTTCCGCTGGTTTCGACTTCGATTCGGTGGTCGATGATGACCTCTCGGTTGAGGTGGATCTGGTCGGTGGGGACCAGACGGTGGTGTTCGTGGAGTGTGTTGCCGAGGTGTATGCAAACAACGGGATGCATTCCAGGGTGGACATGCAGAGCAGCCCGTTTTTCTATTTTTCCGTACCCGAGCTGAGGTGGGGAACCCCTTGTTTTTCGCGATTTGTCAGTCCCGTTGGCGGGGCTGGTGGTTGAGGGAGGGCGTGGTCATGCGTTGCCGGGATTTGATTGGGTTGATGATAGTGCTGATGCTGGTCGAGGTCGCAGTGGCTGACGTGCAGGCCGCCGCCGTCCAGTTTCAGCAGCCGCTTCAGTTTGTATCGGTGGGTGGCGACGCAGTGGTGGTGCCGCCGGGTCGCTATCGGGTCGATGCCGCTCGTAAAGGGCTTCGCGTCATGGCTGCCGATGGCAAGGCCGTGCTGGTCTCGGTGATGCGGCCTGGCCGACACAAAGAAAGGATCGTCGCGCCGGTTGCCCGTCTGGTGTCAGGGAAAGACGGGCAGTACACACTACTATTACTGTCACCTGATGGCAGGTTGCTCAAGGCGCAAGCAGTCATGTGGCAGCGGCAACGACCTCGCCGTGTCGCGGCCGGGGCTCGTCCCTTGCCCGCAGTAAGCGTCACGGCCAGTTCCCTGAGCTTGGGTTCAAACCAGAAACCTCCGTCATCGCCGCCAACAGGTGACGCCATGCCGAGCAGAAAAGCGCTGGCCCAACGCGTGCAGAGTTTGGAGCAACAGCTCAATGCCTTGCTCTCGGTTATTACGGTCAACGGGGGAAATGTCGTCATCACCGCGTCGAGCCTCTCACTGCAAGCCGATGATCGTCTGACTATCGAAGCGGGAGCGGGTGGTGGTCTTTCTATCATGTCGTCGGGTGATTTGCGTATCGACGCAGAAAAGGATCTGGATGCACGGGCAGGGGCGGCGTTGAGATTGAATGGGGCGATGTCTTCATTGCTGGCTGGCGGCGGTACCAGGATCGAGGGTGGCGGAAAGCTGGTGCTTGACGCTTCTACGGTCTTCCTCGGTTCCGCTCGTGCCGCAAATCCGGTCGCGCGTGTTGGCAGCATGACGATGACGGGTATTGGTGGCGGCCCCGGTTCCGTCACGACAGGGAGCCCCTCCGTGTTTGTCGAGTAGCCGTGGCGGGGCAGGCTGTCTGTCGCCAACCGAGAATCTACCTTAACTTCTCGCTACAACTCATCATTACTACGTTTCTTTCGGGGCTTGGTCTCTGCGAAGCATGCGCGTTCGATATGACGCCGACAGCATGCCTGACGGGTACAATAGCGATCTTCCCGGGCATGCCGACAGGCCGCCAGCAGTCGCCTGGAGGCCGCACCACATAAGGCTTTCAGCCGGATCCTCAGCGAAATTTCCATTGATTAGTTCTACTTATGGACGAAGAAAATTTAATTCTTTGTAATGGATATGGTTTTCCTTCAGACTACCCCCGCTTTACACCAGTATCAGCAACCCAAGGCAGACAGATACTATGATTACTAGCAATCCTTTCTCCGATATTGCAACACTCATTCCGCCCGCAGTCATGCAGGGCTATGTTGTACTTATGTTTCTCCTCGTCGTGGGCGGTACGATTCTCGATACCGTACACAAGAAGAGCGCCAAGTACTTTTTCGAAGTGGCTAAGACAGCAAAGAAACGCGCAACCCGTACCGTCGGTACTGGTGAAAAGGTTTCTCTCGCGGTCGGCACCCTTACCAGCGAAGTGCTCACTTCCAGTGAGTTCAATAATCAGAAGCGCCGCATGTCTCACCTGTTGACTATGTACGGGTTCATCATCTTCGTGGTGACCACCGCGATTCTGATCTTCTCTTACACCGGTGGTGATGCTCAGGCGCCTGGAATCGTTCCCCTGTTGTGGCATCTCGGTGCACTGATGCTGGCAGTTGGCGGTTACTGGTTCTGGTTCTTCATTCGCGTTGACGTTTTCGCAGAAGGCAACAAGTGGTATCAGCTTCAGCAGCGCGACATGTTTATTGTCTCTTTGCTGGCCATGTCGACTTTTGCATTGCTGTGGTCGTTCACCGGATCGCTGCTGATGTTCGCACTGTTCATCGCTGCAAGCACCTTCCTGTTCAGCACCGTACTGTGGTCCAAGTTTGCTCACATGTTCTTCAAGCCGGCAGCTGCATACCAGAAGAAAGTCGCATGGGCTGATGGCAGCCGTGAAAACCTGCCGTTCATTCCTGAGAACCGCAACGACCCAGAGACACTGGCGAAGTTCCCGGACCTCAAGACATACATGGGTGATGCACCCCTGAGCATGGGCCTTGGTATCAAGCGCGAGACGCCGAATCACCACTAAGGGTTCTTCCGAATTCACGAGATAAACAGAGGTTAACTTATGCCTACGTTCGTATATATGACCCGTTGTGACGGCTGTGGCCAATGTGTCGATATCTGCCCTTCAGATATCATGCACATCGACAGTGTCAACCGCCGCGCATACAACATCGAACCCAATATGTGTTGGGAATGCTACTCCTGCGTCAAGGCATGTCCACACTACGCCATCGACGTTCGCGGCTACGCAGACTTTGCTCCGCTGGGGCACTCGGTTCGTGTTCGCCGGGATGAAGACAAGGGCATCATCGCCTGGAGAATCATCTTCCGTAATGGCAAGAAGGACTGGGATCTGCTGGCGCCGATCACCACCAAGCCATGGGGATCAGCGATTCCTAACTTGAACGACGTTCCTCCTCCTAGCGACGAGATGCGTAAATCGCAGTTGCTCTACAACGAGCCGAAATACATTCGCCTCGATGATGGTGGTTTGCATACCCTGGAGTCGAACGGCCTGAAACTTAAAGAAGGGGTGGCTTACTAATGGCTTACGATACTATTGTTGAAGACAATATTGACGTACTGGTCGTCGGCGCTGGCCTCGGTGGTACTGGTGCAGCATTTGAAGCACGGTACTGGGGCAAGGACAAGAAGATCGTTATTGCTGAGAAGGCCAATATCGATCGCTCTGGTGCGGTAGCCCAGGGTCTGTACGCAATCAACTGCTACATGGGTACCCGCTTCGGCGAGAACAACCCGGAAGATCACGTGCGTTATGCGCGTATCGACCTGATGGGCATGGTGCGTGAAGATCTGCTGTTCGACATGGCTCGCCACGTTGACTCGGCAGTTCACCAGTTTGAAGAGTGGGGTCTGCCGCTGATGCGCAATCCCAAGACTGGTACCTACCAGCGTGAAGGTCGCTGGCAGATCATGATCCATGGTGAGTCCTACAAGCCAATCGTTGCCGAAGCAGCGAAGAAGTCGGCTGACAAGGTCTTCAACCGGATCTGTGTCACTCACCTGTTGATGGACGAGAGCAAGCCGAACCGTGTTGGTGGCGCTGTTGGTTTCAACGTCAGGACTGGTAACTACCACGTCTTCAAGTCGAAAACTGTCATCGTAGCCGCTGGTGGCGCATCGAACATCTACAAGCCTCGCTCCGTTGGTGAAGGTGCTGGTCGTGTCTGGTACGCACCTTGGTCTTCTGGCTCGGCTTATGGTCTGTTGATCCAGGCGGGTGCGAAGATGACCCAGATGGAGAACAGAATCGTTCTGGCGCGTTTCAAAGACGGTTACGGCCCTGTTGGTGCTTACTTCCTGCACCTCAAGACCTACACCCAGAACGGTGCTGGCGAAGAGTACGAGTCCAACTGGTTCCCTGCGCTGCAAGAGATGGTGGGTAAGGAATATCTGGACCCTGAAGTTTCGCACAGAACGCATCGTCCGATTCCGACCTGTCTGCGTAACCACGCTTTCATCAACGAAGTTGCTGCGGGTCGCGGCCCGATTCGCATGGTCACCATGGAAGCCTTCCAGGATCCTCACCTTGAGGAGATTGGCTGGCACAACTTCCTGGGGATGACCGTTGGTCAAGCGGTGCTGTGGGCGGCAACTGATGTCGATCCGAAATACGAGAACCCTGAGCTGACGACTTCCGAGCCGTATGTTATGGGATCTCACGCCACGGGTTGTGGCGCTTGGTGCTCCGGCCCTGAAGATGTTTCCCCGCCAGAGTATTTCTGGGGTTACAATCGGATGACTTCTGTCGAAGGTCTGTTCGGTGCGGGCGATGCTGTTGGTGGTACACCACACGCGTTCTCCTCTGGTTCCTTCACCGAAGGCCGCCTGGCTGCGAAAGCTGCCTGTCAGTACATCGACGACGGCAAGGCAACCGGCATCGTGGTTTCCGAGTCGCAGATCAACAAGCGTCGCGAAGAGATCTACAAGCCGATGGAGACCTACCGGGTCTACCGTAATGCCATCACGGCTGGTTCCGTGAACCCGCATTACATCAACCCGCGTCAAGGCCTTGATCGCTTGCAGAAGTTGATGGACGAGTACTGCGGCGGTGTAACCGTACAGTACATGACCAACGACTATCTTCTTGAAACCGGTCTGAAGAAGCTTGCCATCCTCAATGAGGACTGGGAAAACGGCATCGCAGCAGAGAACATTCACGAATTGCTGCGCGCATGGGAGCTGAAGCATCGTATTCTGACTTCCGAAAGTGTTTTCCAGCACACCCTGTTCCGTGAGGAAACTCGCTGGCCGGGTTACTACTATCGTGGTGACAAGATGAAACTGGATGACGAGAACTGGCATGTACTGACAGTTTCTCGTCGTGATCCAGAGACTGGTGAATACACGATGGAAAAAGCGCCTCTGTACCATATTATTGGTGAAGACGAGGGGTAAGGGGTCTGAATCGGTGTTAGCCCGGACTTCTTACCGGGTGGCGAGGGCTCGCCAATCCGGTGAGAAATTCGGGCTTGCACCGGTTCCGTAACCTGGACGCAGAAGAACGACTTCGGTTGTTCTTCTGCGTTGTCAATTCTGGAGGACGAAAAATGAACATCACCGAACTGTCGGACGAAGAAATTTTCGAAATCGCCAACCCGCTGTGGGATGAGCTTTTGAAATACTCCAACAACAGTAACTACCTGAAATTCATCCGTCACTTTTCCTACGAGTTTAAAAAAGCGGCCAATGAAGTCGAAGTCGGCAAACAGTTCGCCAAGGCGACGCTGACCAAGAATCTGGATCGTAATCTCGATCCCCTCGGGATCATTCGTCGCGACGAGTACGTTACCGTGCTCTACCGACAGAGAAATACCAAGCGCCCTGGCGAGTGGCTTGGACGCCTCGTGCTCGGTTACGAGGAAGGCGAAGTCAAGATCTTCGGCGCAACGATTTTCTAGGCAATCATGCAGAAAGATCACATCACAGATGGAAAATATGTCGAGCTGTCATACAAGGTCATTGACCAAAAGACCGGCTCGAAACTCATTTCGGCGGACTATCCGATTGGATACATCCATGGCGTCACTACGGTGTTGTCCGCCGAGGTCATGGCCGAACTCGCAGGCAAGGAGAAAGGCGATGTCATCGAAGTGCCGATCGACTGCGACCAGCTCTATGGCCCCAGAGACGAATCGCTGGTATTCACGGACGCCATAGAAAATGTGCCCGAAGAGTATCGGGAAGTCGGCACCTCCATTCTCATGGAGAGTGAAAACGGCGAACAGAAAACCTTCATCGTCACGCGCGTCGATGAAAAGAGCGTAACGGTCGATGGCAACAACCCGCTCAGCGGACGCCAGGCCACGTTCGTGCTTGAGATTCTCACTGTGCGTGAGCCCACCGACGAGGAAATCGCGGCCGGTGGTATGGTTGGCACCGACGTTCAGATGCCGGATCACCTCACCAAGCAGTAATTCTTTTTGGGTTCCTGCGCGCTCCGCGCAGTCTTACCCGCTTGGCTCAGCCCGGATTTCTCACCAGTTCACTACTGCGGCCGCCCAATGCGGCGCGCTGACTGGTGTTCACCCGGTCGGGCTGCTCAACGTAGTGTCGCCGCGCCTGTGCGGCCCCCAGTCGCGAACGCTAGCCATCACACCACCGTTAGCGGCCTCGCTACGTGACCCGGTGAGCAATGCGGGCTAGGTATTTTGTAATCGCCGGCTCAGCCGCCGTTGCGCCGGTACCCCCGCACTGGATTCCGGCGTCCTGCCTGACTGACGGGACACGCTGTCATCCTCGCAGGGAAGCGGGGATCCAGGTTACAGGGATGTATGCCACTGATGGTGGCAGCCGTCCCTGGCACTGGATTCCGGCGTCCTGCCGGACTGACGGCACTCTGTCATCCCCGCGGGATACGGGGATCCAGGTTACAGGGATGTATGCCACTGGTGGTGGTAGCCTTCCCCGGCCTTGGATTCTGGCGTCCTGCCGGAACGACCGGGGCACATGGTGTTGTGAGTTGGTTTCCCTATTGATGAGGCGGAATGACAGGCGTGACTTCGTCGCATTTGTTTCCGGAAGGAATCCGGGCGCAATTTTCCAAAAATGCGGTATTCTCCGAAGAACTTGATCACTGGAGTAATGCATGCATATAAGGGCTATTGCTAAAAACGGTGTGGTACGCCTCGCCAGCGTTTTGCTTGTGTTTGCTTCTGGCTTTTACGTGTCACTTGCAACTGCCAGCGAGATCACCCTCAAGGTACACCACTTCCTCGGTGAGGAATCACTCCCCCACCGCAGCCTCATTGCTCCTTGGGCGCGTCAGCTCGAAAAAGAATCAAACGGGCGAATCAAGGTTGAAATCTATCCGTCCATGGGGTTGGGCGGCAAGGCACCTGAACTTGTCAAGCAGGTCCGCGAGGGAACGGTCGATATTGTCTGGACGGCTGCGGCCTATACACCCGGTGCCTTCCCGCGTAGTGAGGTGTTTACGCTCCCGTTGGTTCACGAAGGTGATCCGGTCGCGACCAATCTGGCGATCATGTCCTCGATCGAGAATGAACTTGCGGGTGACTACGAGGATATTCACCCGCTACTGGTACACGTCCAGGCCGGCCATGCGCTCCATCTCGCCGGTAAGTCAGTGACGAGTCTTGAAGATCTCAAGGGTATGGTCATACGACCAGCGGGCCGAGGCATTGGTTTGTGGCTCGTTGAAGCATTAGGGGCCGAAGGGAGCAGAAAACGGCACCCCAAATTGCCAAGAGCGTTGAAAAATCATCAGCTCGACGGTGCCTTCATGTCGTTTCAGCTTGCCGAGACCATGGGTGTGATCGACGTTGTAACGTCGCATACCATGCTCGATGAGAATGGGTACTTCGGCACCAGTCTCTATCTCTTCCTGATGAACGAGAAACGCTACGAATCGTTACCCAATGATCTGCGGGAAATCATCGACCGTAACTCGGGAGCCGGATTGGCGCACAAGGCCGGACGAGCCTGGATGGCGGCTGAAAGTGCAGCGATGGCAACGGCGCGGTCGAAGGGAAACCAATTCAATACGCTCCTCACCACCCAACCGGCTGTGCAGGAAGCCCTGCAGCAGGTATTGGTGCGCTGGGCCCGCAAAATGAACGCACAGCGTATCGATGGACTCCGCCTGATCAAGCAAGCGCGCCAGGCGATTGCGCGCAGTCGCGCGGT
>CAZQXF010000108.1:0-8209 GCA_964596975.1 uncultured Thiotrichales bacterium
AACCGGCTTGCAGGCTCAAGGTGGAAATATCTACACCGAAACGGCATCCAGCGGTAATCCGCAAGCGGGTACGGCCGGGCAAAATGGGCTGGGCTCGCTGTTACAGGGTTCGCTGGAAACATCGAATGTCAATGTTGTCGAAGAACTGGTCTCGATGATCGAGACGCAGCGCGCCTACGAGCTGAACTCAAAATCAATTTCCTCGATCGACGATATGCTGGCCTACGCCAACAACAACCTCTGATTGTACTGAGCCAATATGACAACACGACGACGTACCCCCTCAGCTTATTCGCTACCCATCGTGGGTCTGGTAATGGCAAGCCTGTTGCTGGGTGGTTGTGCCGCCCGGCAGCAAAGCCTGCGCGACCCAGCCTATGCGCCAGTAGTCGCCCCCTCGCCCAATCCGCCGGCACCAAGCTTTCCCTCGGCCAGCAACCCCATGCAGCAGTTGATGACCGGCTCGATTTACAGCCCTGCGACCAGCCGTTCATTGTTTGAAGACTACCGTGCGCGTCGTGTCGGCGACGTACTCACGGTGGTGCTGCGTGAACAGACAGATGCAAGCAAACAGGCCGGCACGGCGACGAAAAAAGCCAGTAATGTCGATATGTCCTCCCCCAAGCTTTTCGGTCGTAGCATCACACACAAGGGCGTGCCGATTCTGGACACGAATATCAAGGGGAAGGTCGATTTCGCCGGCGAGGGCAGCAGTAGCCAGAGCAATAGCCTGAAAGGCAATATCACCGTCACGGTGGCACAAGTTCTACCCAACGGAAATCTCGTCGTACGGGGTGAAAAATTGCTGTATTTGAACCAGGGCAGCGAGGTCGTTCGAATTCGCGGGATTGTGCGTCCCAGCGATATTTCATCGACCAACACCGTCTACTCCACCCAGATCGCCAATGCCGAAATTACTTATAAAGGCAAAGGCATCGTCGCTGACAGCAACGATGCCGGCTGGCTGACACGGTTTTTCAATAGCGGCTGGTGGCCGCTGTAGACGCCGTTAGAAACTCAAGTTTCGGAGTTCAAATGGCCAGACTTAGCGGTTCCCCCTTTCGCAAAGGGGGGATAGGGGGGATTTGAACAACCCTGATTCGGCAGCAAGTCCTTGGAAATCCCCCTCAATCCCCCTTTGACAAAGGGGGAGGTTGTCAGAAGCAACAACAAGATTCTACGGACAGCACCAACCTCAACCGTGGTAAACACTCAAAAATGAGTCGAAACAAGCTCCGCCCCACCCTTCAGGCACCAAAAAAGGTAAATACATGAACCGACCCGGACATTTTCTCGCGGCACTTGTGGTTAGCATTGTAACGATGCTGAGCGCGGCACCACCGGTATTTGCTGAGCGGATCAAGGATCTGGCATCGATCGCCGGCGTCAGGGACAACCAGCTACTGGGCTATGGTCTGGTCGTCGGGCTGGATGGCACTGGCGACAAGGTGGGGCAAACACCTTTCACGCTGCAAAGCCTGAAAAGCATGATGGCGCAGTTCGGCGTCACGATTCCGCCGAATATCACGCCCAATGTGAAAAATATCGCTGCGGTCACCGTGCAGGCCACATTGCCACCTTTCGTCAAGCCCGGCCAGCGTATCGACATCACCGTATCGTCGCTTGGGAACGCCAAAAGTCTGCGCGGCGGCAGCTTGCTGATGACCCCACTCAAAGGCGCGGATGGCCAGGTCTACGCTGTTGCACAAGGTGAACTCGTCGTCGGCGGCCTTGGCGTCGAAGGCGGTGACGGTTCGCGCATTGCCATTAATATCCCCAGCGTTGGCCGTATTCCGGGCGGCGCGACGGTCGAGCGCGTTGTCCCCAACGCTTTCAACATGTCGAACAAATTGGTGCTGAACCTGAACACGCCCGATTTCACCACCGCAAAACGGCTGGAACAATCCGTCAACAAATGGTTGGGGGAAGGTCATGCCAAGGCACTGGATGCCGCCTCGATCGAGATTCGCGCACCAATGGACTCCACGCAGCGCGTGTCCTTCATGTCCTACATCGAAAATATGGAAATCGATCCGGGCGACGCGCCAGCGCGGGTCATTATCAATTCCCGAACCGGAACCATCGTGATCGGCAGTCATGTAACTGTCAAGCCGGCCGCCGTTACCCACGGCAGTCTCACGGTGACGATTTCGGAAACCCCGGCGGTTAGCCAACCCTACCCCTTCAGCAAGGGAAAAACCAAAAGGGTCAAGCAAAGCGATATCAAGGTGGAAGAGGAAAAAAACCGGATGTTCCTGTTCAAGGAAGGCGTCACGCTGGATCAGATCGTCCGCGCCATCAACCAAGTCGGCGCCGCACCCGGAGACCTGGTGGCCATTCTCGATGCACTGAAAAAGGCAGGCGCGCTGCGCGCAGAGCTGGTGGTGTTGTAATGATCGGTGAAAAAACAGCAGAACTCGCATCTGTCTATACCGACTTCAATGGCATTGCGCAACTCAAGGCAGAAGCCGGTAAGCAAAGCGATGCAGCAAAACGCGAAACCGCACGCCAGTTCGAAGCGCTATTCCTACAAATGATGATCAAGAGTATGCGAGAAGCCGGTGGCAAAGGCATACTTGATAGCAACCAGACCGAAATGGCTCGTGATATGTACGACCAGCAACTGGCCATCAGCCTGTCGAAAAAGGGCTCCATCGGCATCGCTGATATGGTCATGCGCCAGCTCGGAGTTGAACCCGAAAAAAGCAAGACAGCGGAAACCACAAAGCCGGACACTCGACTTGCATTCGCAACAAACCTCTGGGGCTCGGCGCCCCAAAGCCCGGTGGCCGGAAAACAGCCCCTTCCCCACTGGAAAAGCCCCGAGGAATTCGTTCAGGCACTCTACCCCGCCGCCAGAGACGCAGCCCAATCGCTCGGCACCAGCCCCGAAGCGGTGCTTGCCATCGCCGCACTCGAAACCGGGTGGGGCAAGCATGTCATGGCCAGTAGCGAGGGGAGTAGCAGCTTCAACCTGTTTGGTATCAAGGCGGATAAACACTGGCAACAGCCCGCCACATCGGCCATGACACTGGAATATGAAGATGGCGTCGTGCAGAGAAAACGCGAGCCGTTTCGAGCCTACACATCACCGGAAGCCTCTGTGCGAGACTTCGCTGCATTTATCCGTGGGAACCCGAGATATCAGCAGGCACTCGATGCGGCCAGCGATCCTGATGCATTCCTTGAGCATATTCAGAAAGCCGGATACGCAACCGACCCGCACTACGCCGAAAAAGCGAAGGCCGTCATGAGAAAAGTAGAATCGATGACTAAAGTAATCGGTTAATCCGCCGATAAACGAGGTGTTACAGGAAGCTGTGTTGGGCACGCTGCGCTTTGCCCAACCTACAATGGACAAAACACAGCAATTCCGAGCAGTGTGCCGGAACGAATCTGGCACCACACAACGGTCGAAGGAACAGCACCGGGGAACTGAAGAATGGACTCAATGAAAATCGCCATGAGCGGGCTCAATGCTTTTCGCACCGCCATGGGTACCGCGTCACACAATATCGCCAATTCACAGACCGAGGGCTATTCACGCCAGCGCGTCGAAATACAGTCGAACACACCCCAGGGAAAGGACGGCATTTTTACCGGCAACGGGGCGCATGTAGAATCCATTCGCCGGATTACAGACGACTTCACGACAGAACAGATACGAACCCTGTCGAGCGAACAGGAACGCCTCGATGCATTCCACAAAATGGCATCACGCATCGACAGCATGCTGGCCGAAGACAGCACCAGCATTACACCGGCGATGCAGTCATTCTTCAACGCCATCGAACAACTGAACACGGACCCGGCTTCATCGTCTGCACGCCAACTGGTGCTGACGGAAGGAGAAAATCTGGTCAGTCGCTTTCAAACGCAATACAAACAGGTCGCGTCACTCTACGACGAGGTGAACGGAAAAATTGGCCAGGAAGTCGATGAAATCAATTCACTGGCAGAAAATCTCGCCCAGTTGAACGTGGCGATTCTCAATTCCGGCGCCCAAGGGTCAATGGAGACACCCAATGATCTGCTCGACCAACAGGAAAGGCTGCTCGAAGAGCTGGCTGGACATATAGGCATTGCCGTGAACAAGGAAGCCAACGGCATGGTCAGCGTTTACGCGGGCAATGGCCTCAGCCTGGTGAACAGTGACCGCACCAATCCGCTCGCAGTCGGGCGCGATCCAGCCGACCCGACCAAGTCGGTGGTCACCCAGAATGGAATTGACATCAATGAGAGTCTGTCGGGCGGTACGCTCGGCGGTGTCCTGGACTTCCGCCGGGAAATGCTCGACAAGACGATGAATCAGCTCGGGCGTCAGGCTACGGTGCTGGGCGCAACATTCAATGCGCAACATCAAAAAGGGATCGACCTTAAAGAGAACTTCGGCGGCGACTTTTTCAAAGTCGATACACCCAACGTTTCCCCTGCCTATGACAATAGTGGTAGCGGCAAGGTAACCGCCACTCTGACCGACCCCAGCCAGCTGACCACCTCAGACTACCGCGTCAGCTATGACGGAACCGACTTTACCGTCACGCGACTGAACGACAATACTCAAGTCACAGGGTCACTTCCAGCGGAAATCGATGGCCTGCGCATCGAGATTACGGGGGCCCCCAACGCTGGCGACAGCTTTCTGGTTCAACCTACCATCAACGGCGCAAAAAACATCGCCCTGGCCATTACCAACGGCAGCCAGATCGCAGCGGCGAGCCCGATGCGTGCCGAGTCGGATGTCAGCAATATTGGGGACGGCAGTATTTCCACACCCGTTATCCTTGATGTGGGCAATCCGCAACTGAAAAACACCGTCACCATCAACTTTACCTCGCCAACCGACTTCACCATCGACGACGGCACCGGAACCACGACGGGCAGCTATACCAGCAACGATCCAATCGAGGTCAACGGCCTCAGCGTACGCATCAGCGGCTCACCCGCTGCGGGGGACAGCTTTACCATCAAAGCCAACAGTAACGGCCCCTCCGACAATAGCAACAGCCGCCTCCTTAGCGAGTTGCAAATGGAAAAAGTGGTAGAAGGCACTGCAACATTGCAGGAAGGGTATGCCATGGTCGTCAACGATGTCGGCGGGCTGACGCGGCAAACGGCGATCTATCGCGATGCACAAGAAACGCTACTACAAAATGCCCAGGCGGTGCGCGACTCCATTTCCGGAGTGGATCTGGATGAGGAAGCGGCAAACCTGGCACGTTACCAGCAAGCCTACGAGGCCGCCGCACAAGTCATCGCAATTTCGAAAACCATGTTCGATGCCGTGCTCGATGCAACGCGGAGATAACAGCCAATGAGAGTCACACGATCCTATTTTCAGCGGTTTGCGCTCCAGCAAATGCAGCAGACGCAAAAGAACATTGCCAAATACCAGGCGCAGATCAGCACCGGAAAAAAACTGCTGAACCCATCCGATGATCCATCGGCTGTTGCGACAACCGAAAAACTCGACGCCGCCATACAGCGCATGGCGCAGTACAAGAACAATGCCGATGCGGTTCGTCAACGCCTGTCGCAACAGGAAGATGTCTTCAACAACATGACCGACACCATGCAGCGGCTGAAAGAGCTATCGATTCAGGCAAACACTGATGTCCTGAGCGACGATGACCGCCGCATTATTGCCGCAGAGGTCAAGCAGATCCAGAACCAACTGCTGGACTATGCCAACACCCGCCTCCCCAACGGGGAGTACATGTTCTCGGGGTCGATGGGCAACACGCAGCCCTTCATCCTCAACGACAACAAAGTCAGCTATGCGGGCGACCAGTCGGAATCCTGGGTGCAGCTTTCTGATTCGCGAAAAGTGCGCGCCAATGACACCGGTGATGTGATTTTCCAGCGTATTCGTAACGGCAATGGAAAATTCTATACCGACTTGAAATCAGGCAATAGCGGTACCGGCGTTATTGATGGTGGGGTTCTCACAGACCCAGCCAATTTCACGCGCAAATCGTTCGAGATTCAATTTACAGATGCGAACACATTCGATATCGTCGACCTCACCGACGGATCGGACACAAAAACGGGGCTGGCTTACCAGCCCGGGGATCCAATCAGCTTCAATGGATTGACCGTGACCATCAAAGGCGCCCCTGAGAACGGTGATGCCTTCGTCGTTGCACCAAGCAAGAACATCGACATCTTCAGCATCGCCGGCGACTTCGCCAGCGCACTGGAGCTTGATCGTTCCAACCCCGCAAACATCGCCAAGGCACACCAAACCTTCGACAGCGTCATCAACAACATCGACAATACGCTGGAAAATATTCAAGCCCGGCACAGTGATCTGGGTGCAAGGATGGGTTATATCGACACCACAGAAGATGAAACAGAATCCGTCGCCTTCATCCTCAACAAGACCCGCTCGGAAATCGAGGATACCGACTATGCCGAAGCCATCAGCAACCTCGACTTCCAGATGAACACGCTCGAAGCCATCCGCCAAACCTATGCCAAGATGAGCCAGTCTTCATTGTTCGACTACCTTCGCTAACGCCACCTCCATTATTCGCTGCTACGTTGCCTCGTAGCAGCGATCATCACGTCAATCATTTCCAGTACCGACCCAGCAGCAGGTCAACACCGTCTGTCCGACAGATAGGGCTTTCTGGGGGATTCGTCACAGGTTTGTGTCGGCCCTGGGCATAAACTTCTACAAACCAATATCGTTCATCTGGTGGAAAGGGAGATGACTCATGATATCTCAAGTTTCGGCGTTCTCGGCACTCACTTCTGCCCCTGAATTCGGGTAGGTTGAGCAAAGGAACGATAGTGACGAGCCCAACAACCGCGGGCCGGTACGACACCAAGCCTTTGTTGGGCACGCTGCGCTTTGCCAAACCTACCGGCGGAGCGTCCGCTGGAATGTTGCTCAAGTCGATGCACTCACGAATGAACTCCGAAACCTGAGCTGATATCAATTCACCAACCCAAGGAGACTTGCATGAAAAAACTGATGATTTCTCTGATACCGTTTACTGTTGCACTGGCCGCCTGTAGCGGCCTGCCGACACAGATGGGTGGCGCCAAAACCAGCGCAACCGGTGCAGCAGCAGGCGCCACATCACAAAATGCCAACAAGAACCTGGAGCATTGTGACCGCCCACTCGGTACGCTCGCGCTCGATGAGGATACCCGGTCAGACTGGTACCGACGTCTCAGCTCCGATTACAAGCTTGGCTCGACCCGCCCAGTTCTGCGTCTGCTCGTCCAACAGAGCAACTGCTTCGTTGTCGTCGAAAGAAGCCGTTCAGGCATGCGCCAAATGACGAAAGAACGCGAATTGATGCGCTCCGGCGAGCTACGCTCAGGCTCGAACTTCGGTAAAGGGCAAATGGTTGCAGCCGATTACGCCATGTCACCAAGCATTATCTTCAGCAGTAACGACACCGGCGGCATCGGGGGACTACTCGGGGGTAAGATTGGCGGGCAGCTCGGCGCTGCCGTACTTGGCTCGCTGAAATTCCGTGAAGCCAATGTCATTCTTACCCTGGTCGACAACCGATCGGGCGTTCAGGTATCCGTCTCCGAAGGCAGCGCGAAAAAAGCGGACCTGGGCGTGATGGCCGGCATACTCGGCAGCGGTGTCGGCGGACTGGGCGGCTACTCGAAAACACCGCAGGGTAAACTGCTCGTCGCCGCTTTCACCGACGCTTATAACCAAATGGTGCGCGCACTGAAAAACTACCGGGCGCAGGAAGCACCGGGACCCGGGGGGCTGGGTACCGGCGGGAAACTACACGTCAACTGATATCACTATGGTGATGGCGTGCCACAATACATCCAGTCGGATTTGTGGCACGCCTCGTTCGAACGGATCGGCATCCGTTACCCCGCCTCGCTCACCTTGCGACCTTGCACCACTGGAACGCGGCTGTTGACCGGCGTCAACGCTCGCACCCATTCATCAAGGTGATCCTCAAGAATAAAGTGGCGCTTGACCCATTTTTTCAGACGGTCACCATCGGCCGCAGCACTCTCCAGATCATTCGCATAGCCCATAATCGCCTCGACCCATGCCGTGACATCATTTGGCACGCGACGAACGGGGGCATCGTATGCCTGGTACGGGGCGATATCGGTACAAACCACCGGCCAGCCGAGAATCCCATACTCCAGCAGACGCAGATTGCTCTTGGCTTCATTGAAGCTGTGAACCTCTAGTGGCGCCACGGCAATATCAAGA
>CAZQXF010000109.1:0-8202 GCA_964596975.1 uncultured Thiotrichales bacterium
CTCTACCCCAATATCGATTTCTACTCCGGCATCATCCTGCGTGCCATCGGCATCCCGCTGGAAATGTATACGGTCATCTTCGCGTTGGCGCGAACCGTCGGCTGGACTTCCCACTGGAACGAAATGATGGAAGACCCCGAATCCCGCATCGGCCGCCCGCGCCAGCTCTACACCGGCTACCGCGAACGCGACTATATCCCGATCGAACAACGCCAACTGGCACCTTCCGGGCCCAAACCAGACTCAGCCGACTGATCCAGTTGCTTTGGTATACGCGGCAACCAGCTTTTCTACCACGCGTGTCGGCTGGTATTCTGCCTTGAACAATGCATGCGCTGCGATGGCGCGCTGGCGTAGCTCATCGCGCTCCTGACAAGCCGCTAGCAACGCATCCCGCAAGCTCTCCACGCTGCCGGGTGAACAAAAAAAGCACTCTTGCTCGGTCAGGAACTCACCCGGCCCCTCTGTCGTCGTGGCGACAATGCCTTTGCCTCGTGCCATCGCTTCCAGCAGCACGATGCCAAATGGCTCACTGAGCGACGGCAGCACGAAAACATCATGCGCATCCAGCAAGGCCACCACGTCATCGGTCCAGCCCGATAACGACACGGCCTCGGATAAATCCAGCGATAAAAGCAGCGCCGCCAGTTTTTCCCGTTCAGGACCATCACCCACCAGCGTGAGGCGGATATCCGGCAGCATCGGGCGTATGTCGGCAAAAGCCTGCAACAGAATATCAAAGCCTTTTTTCTTCACGAACCGCCCATAGGCCAGCAGGCGAAGCGGCGCATCGGCCGCAATGCTGACCTCAGCCATAGGAAAGCGAGAAAAATTGGGCACCACATCGACCCGGCTTTCACCATTCGGGGAGGGAGAATATCCCGCATGCGCTTCGATATAGGCCTTGTGTCCCCGTGTCAGCGCAAGCAGACGGTCCGCTTTGGCAAAGGCTTTCACATTGCCATAGTTGTGCAGCGAAGCCAGCAAAGGCAAATCAAGCTGCTTCACGGTCCCGGCAGCCAACGCCATGCCTCGGCGCAGGTGGATATGCACGACCTCGGGTGCAAACTGCTGTAGCTGCCGACGCAACTGATATCTTGCCAGCGGATCCCAACGAGCCCTCACCCGCAGGCTGGCCATCGTGATACCGGCATGACCCTGAAGAAATCCGCGTCCATAGAACGCTGAATCCACCACGGCCAAAACCTCATGCCCCGATTCAGCCAGCGCGAGGCAGGTATCGACAAACGCACGTTCGGCCCCGCCATAGCCTCGCCCCAGCATTAGCTGTACGATTTTCACATCGTCCCCTGTTGGTGATTTTCCTGCCGCGACAATGTAGCGTCGCTCACCTTGCTGTCAATCCGGATCGCTGAAAAATATCCTGCCGGAAATAGGCTCGAAGTTGTTGATAGACATCGGGATAGTGCTCATAAAGAATATCCGGCGCGGTGAAAAAATATTCACAGACAACGGCAAAGAATTCCGCCGGGTCGGTTGCCGCGTAGGCATTGATATCCCCTTTGTGGTGCGCAACATCCGACCGCAGATGTTGATACGCCCGACTGAGCGAACGCGTCCAATCCTCAATGGCCATGTCGGGATGCAAGGGTGGCATGCCATTCGCGCGCCCGTTCAACATGTCGAGTTTGTGCGCAAATTCGTGAATGATGATGTGATGGCCGCGATTGAGCCGGAAGCTGTCGCGTTCCACATCGTCCCAGGAAAGAATCACCGGCCCCTGCATCCATGCCTCGCCGCCCAGTGCGCGACTTTCGTCATGCACCAGACCGTAGTCATCCGATACTTGTCGCTCGACCACAAATGCATCGGGGTAGATGATAATCGAGTGCCAACCGTCGAAACTGGAAATGCCCAATTCGAGGATTTGCACACAGGCCTGTGCCGCGACAATCAGCTGCATCTCTGGCGTGATTTCAAGACCATGAGCCCCGGTAAACGATTTGCGCTGCAAGAACAGTGTGCTGAGTACGCGCAGTTGCGCCTTCTCCACTGGCGTATAGCGATTCAACAGCGGCAGTTCGCGCGTGACACCATGCCATCGATCATCTGGAATGGAATGACGCCGCAGGATCTTCGACAGATTGAAACGCTTCATCCGCTCAAGCAGTGAATGCTTCTTAATCATCGGGGAAGGCAGCATTCAGACATTTGCCATTCTGCGCGGGTTGTTTTGAAGGACAAACAGATCGCCAACGTCAGTCGTTCGGGGTATTTCTGTCGCTGTAGATATTGGCAGGACCCACGTCGAAACCGGGCTGCATTTTCTGTACTGCGCAGGCATGGTGAGCAATCATCCGTTCCTCGTCGGTAGGAATGACCCATGCCGAGACCTCGCTTTTTTTCTTCGTAATGCGGGTTGCATGTTCATTATTGGCGTCGAGGTCGAGCCTGATGCCCATCCATTTGAGTTTTTTGCAAATCCGAGCACGAATCACGTCGGCATGCTCACCAATACCGCCGGTAAATACCAAGGCATCGATCCCGTTCATCGAAGCCGCCAGCGAGCCGATGGCTTTGATGGTGTGATGAATGAAAATATCCAGCGCCAGTTTCGCCTCCGGTGCTTCATGCTTCAGCAGCACGCTGACATCATCACTGATACCGGAAACGCCTAGCAAACCCGACTTGAAGTAGAGCAGATCAGAAATCTGGCGGTTGGTCATGCCGCGTTGTTGCAGATACAGCACGACACCCGGGTCGATCGAGCCGCAGCGTGTTCCCGAAGGGACGCCATCGAGCGGGGTAAAGGTCATGGTGGTAGCAACGCTGCGCCGGTTTTTCATGGCACAGAGGCTAACGCCATGACCCAGATGTGCCACCACGACTTTTCCGGCGGACAAGTTGCCAAGGTAGTCAGGCAATACCTCAGCGATGTATTCGTATGACAGCCCATGAAATCCGTAACTATAGACCGATTTCAGCAACTGATTCTCCGGCAGTGCAAAACGCTGCTCCACTTCCGGCCGGGTGACGTGGAAAGCGGTGTCGAAACAGGCCACCTGGGGAACGCCCGGCTGAAGATGCTCCAGCAGTTCGATGCCTTTGAGGTTGATGGCCTGGTGATTTGGTGCCAGTGGCACCAGCGTCTTCAGGAAATCGACGACCTCCGGCGTAATCAGTGTTGGCTCATGAAACCGCCGCCCACCATGGACGATACGGTGTCCAACCAGGGCGATCTTCCGCGCTGAACCCAACTCACGTTCGAACCACTGCAATACCACCCGTAATGCCTGTTCATGATCGACCGCGAAAATGAAACGGCGATGCAACTCCTCGTCATCGGCATTACTGATCGTCAGTTCCCCGGACTCACCGATATTGACCAGCTCGCCCGAATATTCTGGTTTGACGGGATAATCACTCGATGGTGCGGAAGGGTTTTCTATTTTGAACAACGAGAACTTGAGGCTGCTGGAGCCGCAATTGAGCGTCAATAGCATACGATCAGGGTCTGCCATGGTCGGAATCTACTCCTGAGTTTGGTGATTGGGACTGCAGAAGCAACATCCGGGTTCAATCCTCAGTCTCATTCGAGGGCCTCATGATAGCGGAAACTGCTAGTGAAAGAACTACCGGAAAAATTCCCTTCGTGATATTCAAACATCGGAATATTACGAATTAGTTAATAAAGCCAGGCGACCCATTGAATTCGGAAAAGAAAAGCCTATTCATATTGAAATGCGGCGGAACATGCCCCGGCAGCCTCTTGTCGAGGATCAGACAACGAAGGTATATGGCAGGTTCCCGGCACATCCACAGTCATCATGATCAGAGGTATACGTATGAAAAACAGATATGGAGCCGTGATGCTGCTGCTCGCCCTGTTGACAGGGGGCATCAGCATAGTGTCAGCGGAGACCATCGCACAAACAACCGAAACGCAGCCAGCACAACGTGGTTGGCTCGGCATCACCCTTGCGCCGGTGCCACAGGGACTCTCCCAACAGCTTGGCAAACAGGTTCCACCCGGTCAGGGAGTCATGGTCGAAGCGGTTTCACCAAATTCACCAGCGGCCCGCGCTGGCATCAAACGTTGGGATATCCTACTGGCGATGGGCGATCAGAAACTCTATGCACCGCGGCAGCTGGCTGCACTGGTGGCCAGTAGGAAACCGGGGGAAAGCATCAGCTTTACCCTGATCCGGGGTGGCGAGAAAAAGACTGCGAATATCAAGCTGGGTCATGCACCGACACGCACACAGCCCGATGCGGCCCTTGGCTTCGGCTATCCTCACGCCTATCCTGGCGCAAGGCATTTCCAGCCTTGGCAAATGCTCCCGCCGGACATGCTGCCACCTGGCTTCTCAGCACCGAAAACAGCGCATGTCATGGAGCAGTTCGAGGCCATTACAATCCGCAAACTCGGGGATGGCCGCTACCATGCCGCCATCGAGTTTCTCGACGACCATGGTGAGAAAAAATCGTTCGTCGCCGAGGGAACATATGACGAAGTTCGCGAGCAGATCGCCAATAACCAGGATCTGCCCGAAAGCCGCAAGAACAGCCTGCTGAATGCGCTGAAGAAGAATCCGGATGAATTGCTGCCGGATGGATTCAGTGGCTTTCCCGTGTTGCCGCCACTGCCGGCAATGCCGCGCTTCGATGAGTTTTTCGATCGCCAAGGCTCGTGGTTCTGAAGCGCATGAGATAGACTCGAAAAACGGCAGCCGGGGTGAATCATCCGGCTGCCATGACAATCCCTGTGACAACGCAGTAACAGAGCACATCGTTGCGCATCACCGACACAAAACAAGCCATGAACAAAAACACAGCCATCACGAAATGCAAACCCGCCAACATTGAACGCGTTCACTGGATCAAGGCTTCGGAACTCATGGACGGCGAGGAAATCGCCTGCCCACCACTCGATGCCTGCCTGTGGGACTCCCACCCACGCGTTTTCCTGAGGGTATCGGATAAAGGGGAAGCCTATTGCCCCTATTGCAGCACAATCTATCGTCTGCACGGCGGCAGCTGAAGGATGCGGCCGCATCGGCTAGAGTGGCATCGGCGCAAGAAGGATCAGATCACGCTTGATGGATGGCAACTACTCAGCGCAATGCCGCCAGTAGCAGTTACGATGGATGTATCTGCAATGATGCAGTGTCTACTGCTGTCGATCGGCAGCAAAGCATTATTTCTCAGCCGGTGATGATATCGATCAACCTATCGCAGTTGGAGTACCAGAAATGCGAATTTCCCGTCCAGAAGACGACCTGCTGAATAGCCCACTCAATCCGCTACGCATGATCGACCGGTTCGGAAAATGGTCGATCGGCATTGGCGTTGTTCTGGTCGCTATTGGACTGATCGGGGTGTTTCTGCCGAGTATGATTGCGCTTCAGGCAATCTATCTGATTGCATTTCTTTTTATTGTTGGTGGTGTCTTCTGGCTGCTGCATGCCATCCGCTACAGCGTCGGCTACTGGGGCGACTGGCTCAAACCGGTGCTACTGCTCACCAGCGGTTTGCTGCTACTGCGCTATCCTGGTGGCGGGCTGGGCGTGATCGGCCTGCTTCTCGCGTTCTATCTGTTGCTGGATGCTTACGGCAGCTTCACCCTGGCGATGGCGCTACGCCCTTTTCCTGGCTGGGGATGGATGGCATTCAACGCCACAGTGTCCTTGCTGCTGGCTGTACTGTTTCTCATCGATTGGCCAAGAACCTCGATGTATCTGATCGGCCTGTTCATCGCCATCAGCCTGCTGCTCGATGGCATCGTGCTTATCTATATTGGCTGGGTTCAGCGGCACATGCTCGAAGAGTAGCCCGTCCACTCATTCCTCGCGGCTGACCATGCGCGCTGCCTGATGCAGGGCGTCGAGCCGCTTGTCATAGCGATAGTTCTCATCCACCAGCTGTAATATGCCCTGGCGTTGCAGCATGTCGTGAACCTGACCCTTGGCACCCACAAGAAAGACCTGTCGGCCATTGTCTTTGGTATCGGTAATGATGTCAGCAATGGCACGTGCCGTGGTGAAATCAATCATCGGCACTTCACTCAGATCCAGCAGCATCACATCGTAGGCATTGACGCTCGCGTGCTGCCGGGCCATCGCCTTGGCAGAGGAGAAACTCATTGGGCCACTGAGGCTGAAAATGAGGATGCGGCCATCGGCCTTTTCCAGAAGCTCACGCTCTTGCGCATCGAGCCGAGCCTGTTCATCAGGCCGCGTAATCGATTGCATACTTTGAATTTGCAAATCAGTCATGCGCTTCATGAACAAAAAGCTGGCCATGACCATACCGACGCCAACCGCCAGCATGAGATCAATCGTGACCGTGATGACCAATACGGTAAACATGATCAATACACCCGCCCGCGGAGCGACGGGGATGCGCCTGAGGTAGTCCCAATCGATAATGTCGGTGCCAACCTTGATGAGAATGCCCGCCAGCACGGCTTTGGGAATATGACTGGCCAGCGGGCCTGCGCCAAGTACGATAAGCAACAGCACCAGCGCATGCAGCGCGCCTGATATCGGTGTGCGACCACCGGCCTTGACATTGACGACGGTGCGCATGGTTGCGCCTGCCCCGGGTAGGCCACCGAACAGGCCAGCAATGGTATTGCCAATACCCTGACCAATCAGTTCACGGTCAGAGCGATGCTGGGTGCGGGTAATATTGTCTGCTACCAGTGAGGTGAGCAGCGAGTCGATCGCACCAAGGCCGGCGAGCGTAAAGGCCGAGCCGGCCATTTGCAGCCCCAGTGAGAGGTCGATAACAGGAAAACGAAATTCGGGCAGACCGGTCGGGATCTCGCCGATAATCGGCACGCTGTCAGCCGGCAAGAGCAGAACGTAGACCAGCGTGCCCACCACCAGCGCCACCAACGGGGCGGGCAGCAAGCGGTTCAGCGCCGGCAGAAATGCCGGGATGCCATAAACAATGACCAGCGCAACGATACCAAGCAGCAACGGCATGCTGTGGGGGTGGAAGACAAAGTCAGGAGCCGCCATGGCGGCAGCAAGCGGTTTGGATACGGCATCGTGCCCCAGCAGCGGCCCGATCTGCAGCAGGATGATAATGACGCCAATGCCACTCATGAAACCGGACACGACCGGATGGGGCACCAGCTCGATGTATTTGCCCAATTTGAGAAAACCAAACAGTATCTGGATCAGGCCACCGAATACCACCACCGAAAAGGCCAGCGCTGCGCCCTGGGCCGGGTTGTCCGGGAACATGCCGGCGTACTGAGTGAAAATCGCTGCCATGACAACAGTCATGGGGCCGGTTGGCCCGGATACCTGGGCGGGTGTTCCACCTGTCAGCGCAGCGAAAAAGCCAACACATATCGCACCGTAGAGACCCGCAATGGCACCGGCCCCGGAAGCAACCCCCATGGCCATCGCCAGCGGCAGCGCGACGACGGCGGCGGTCAGCCCCCCGTAGATATCACCGCGCAAATTCTTGAAATGCAGGCCGTAAATAGCAGACATGGTGAAGGCTCCCAAGGCAAGTTTGCGCGCATCCTACCACAGCCGGTGCCAACGGCTGGAGCGTTCAGTCATCATCCCGCCTGACCACGACTTCGAAGGCACCATCCGCGGTTTGCCGCATGCTGATATCCATCGGCCGGCAGCAGACCTGGCAGTCTTCAATGCAATCCTGCGACGGTACCGAAAGATCAAGCTGCAAGTCGACCCATTCACCACAGTACGGACACTGAACCGGGGTGTTTTCATCTGTCGTGGTGTAGGTGATGTTCATATGGTTCCGATGATTGTCTGTGGATAGGCAATCATACCCTCCCCCGCAACGCCGCTCCGGCCGTGCCACACATTCTTCGACGCGCAAGCCGCAGGGAAAGCGGCTTGCTGTTGCGATCATCTCGGATAGGTGTAACTATTATCACCTTCTGGGGATGGCGAAAGGACACACCAGCCATGGCGTATGCCGAACTGCATTGCTTGAGCAATTTCACCTTCTTGCGCGGCGCTTCCCATCCCGCGGAGTTGGTGGCGCAGGCGGCGCGGCTGGGGTATCAGGCACTGGCGATCACCGATGAATGCACACTGTCGGGGGTCGTGCGGGCGCATCAGGCAGCAAGCGATGTCGGCCTGAAACTGATCATCCGCAGTCAAATCCAGTTGACGGATGGCCCGAAGATCGTGCTGCTGGCCATGAATCGAGAAGGCTATGCGCAATTGTCGGCGTTGATCACCACCGGCC
>CAZQXF010000110.1:0-4043 GCA_964596975.1 uncultured Thiotrichales bacterium
TGCTCGACAAGGAGATCAAGCACGAAAACAAGCGTCTCGCCCACGCCGATGGCCTGAAGACCATTCAGGTCAACCTCAACCGCAAGCTCAAGGAACACCAGCGCCGCATCAAGATCAACGACACCGCCGTCAGCCTGCTAGACGCCGCCTCGCACCACCTCTCACACCGATTCAACCGGGAAGTACTGCTGCTCGCAGGCGAAGCGCTGCCCGTGTTCACCCAGGGCCGCTACAAACACCTGAAGATCGACGAAAACCTCGATGTCCGCGTCTTCTCCAATGACAAGCGCGACTTTATGGACTTCGACGAAACCTCCAGCGGTACCCAGCGGCAGATCATGCTCTCACTGCGCCTGGCAATGACCCAGGAACTGATCAAAAACATCGAAGCGGGTCGTCAGTTCATCTTCTTCGACGAACCCTTCGCCTTCTTCGATCAGGAACGCATCCGCAACACGCTAGAGCAACTGCCCAACATCAGCGCCGACATCGCCCAAATCTGGCTCGTCGCACAGGAATTCCCCGAAGGAACCGTCGCCGATTACCGGATTGACTGCCGACAGGTAACCGAGGAACTGATTACGGGGCAGGTTGGTTAGTTTGGAACATGCACCGGGCAAGATCTGAGCTCGGGATGTTATTTCGGGGTGATTTATACGTGCTCAGCCTTGGCTGACGGACTTGCTGCCGATGATATTAAGGAGTTTCGATATCTCCGAGCGATTAAATCCACCACTGCTTTGAAGCCGTACTGGTTCTAGTCAGGGTGTCGGCTATGAGATAGGGTGTTTTCCGGCTCCTAGTGGCAGGGGACCATTGCTGTGTGTCGGCTGGTTCAGTGGCGATACGACGTGGGTTGCCAGGATGTTGTGTTTCCAGCGGATATCACGGAACGATTGTAGTGAGCCCATAGAGTTGCCACATTTGCATCCCGCCGCGGTAGTAGCTGATGCGGTCGGCGGGGTAGCCGAGTTTGAGTAGCGCGCGGATGGCGCGTGGCGATTGGCCGCACCATGGGCCATTGCAGAACAGGACGAGTTTCTTGGCTTGGCCGAAGTCCCAATCGTCATTTTTCAGGTCACTGGAGAGCAGGCCGATTTTTTCCATCAGCTGCGTGGAGGTGGCGATTTTGCCGCGTTTGCGGACGCCGAGTTGGTGGAGTGTGTCGGCGAGTTGCGGGTCGTCGGCAGAGGCTTGCAAGATGGTGAACGGGATATTGACTGAGCCAGGAATCGTACCCTTTTGGTTCCATTCTGGCAGTCGTGCATCGATCAGCACGCCGCTGCCGGTGACGACGTCATTTTCCAGAAAGTCGAACAGTTCGACTTCGCCGATGGTTTTCACACCGGGCGCGATGGCGATGGGTTGCGCGCAGTGTGGTGGGCATTTGTGTGCGGTGCGGGCGAAGAAGCCGGAGATGGTGTGATTGAGATTTTGCTCGCGCTCGATTTTGACAACGTGACCTTCGTGTATCGTTTCCAGGGTTGGCCGTTTCTCGTCGAGTTGGACATCCAGTGCCAGCGCGGCGATGGGCAGTGACAGGATGACCGCTGCCAGCAGTCGAGTGATCATTTCCCTAATGGACAGTGTCATGGCGCGTATTCCTTGGGCGGTTAGCGGTTCAGATAGGTCTGTTTGATCTTTTCGCGAATGAATTTGATCTCGGGCCGATCGGTATAGGCTGAGTAAACTTCTGCTTTTTTCTCGGGGGTTAGGCGACGATAGAAGGAGAAGCTGCCGACGTAGTGTTTTGCGAGATGTTCTTCAAAAGCCGCCTGGGTCATTTTCAATGGCACGTCAGCTTTGTTGTTTGCTGCTGCACTAGAAGGGGTTTGATCGAGGGTCGGCTGTTTGTTGGCGGGTTGTGGTGTGCCGTCGACGCTGTGGCGTGTCACGGGATCGACTTCGACGGCATGTACTTCCTGCTTGATGGCGTCGAGAAAGGCATCAGCCGCTGCCCATGACGGGATCACGGTGCATGTCAGCAGCAGCGCCAGTCTGGCGGCTTTGGTGCAAGCCGATATGCCACACCGGGCCGTAGCGTTGGCGAACGAATCAGCAATCTGGTCTGTGGTTGACTGACCAGACGGGTGACGAATGCTGGAATGGGTGTTGTCCTGCCAGCGCATGTATCGTTCCTGATAATGATTTCTGGTTTTAATGAGGTCGTATGGGTGTTGTGGCGACCTTGCCCCCATCCGGTCGGCCAAGGTGGCACGAAGCACGGATGCTCCGAATCTAGCAAATGGCCGGGAGCAGCCCAAGCAATGGGGCTGGCATCTGTGAGTAGTCGCACAAAACCCGATGCGTGGCGCGTCTATTTTGGCAGGGGCGGCAATGTGGCGTCCTGGAATGGGGCGCCGTCTGATGAGAGCTGCGAGTCCCGAATCTTCTAACCTGGCGGGATGGGCAGTGCAGCCCGGGAAGGAATATCCATCAGGCGATGGGGCCGACTTCCTCAAGCAGTAGTGAGTCGCCCTGCATTCCCTCGGGGATCTGTAGCCCCATCAGTTCGAGTACGGTGGGGGCGACATTGCTCAGGCCGCCACCGGTGGCGAGTTTCCAGAAGGATGCGTCAACGACCAGAAGGGGGACGGGGTAGGCGGTGTGCTGTGTATGTGGCTCGCCGGTGTAGGGGTCGATGTATTCATCGCAATTGCCGTGATCGGCAGTGAGCACGACGGAGTAGTCGTTGAGTATGGCGGCGTCGAGTACACGCCCGACCTGGCTGTCCATGAACTCGACGGCTCGGATGATGGGGTCGCGCTTGGCGGAGTGGCCGACCATGTCACCATTCGCAAAATTGACCAGAATAAAGCTGTAGACGCCTGAGTCGATGGCTTCGATAGTCGCGTTGGCGACTTCTCGTGCGCTCATCTCGGGGGTTTCATCGTAGGTGTGAACGTCGGGAGAATGGATCATGCGCCGGTCCTCACCGGCGTAGGCCTCTTCACGGCCGCCGTTGAAGAAGTAGGTGACGTGGGCGTATTTCTCTGTTTCAGCGCAATGAAACTGTTTATAGCCGGCAAAGCTGACGGCCTTGGTCAGCGTGATCTTTGGCCGTTCGGGCGGGAATACGATCGGTGCCAGCAACTTGGTGTCGTACTCGGTCAGGCAGGTGAGATAGCAGGAGCGAAAATTGCCACGGTCGAATTGGTCGAAATCGTCCATCGCCAATGCTTCGGCCAGTTGCCGCGGCCGGTCGTTCCTGAAATTGAAGAAGATGACGACATCCTGCTCGGTGATCGTTTCGCCATTTTCGAGGACCATCGGCTCGATGAATTCGTCGCCAAGACCGCGGTCATAGGCTTGCAGGATGCCGTGAGTGGCGGTTGCCACCCGCTCGCCGACGCCATTGACCATCAGCTGCCAGGCATCTTCGGTGCGTTCCCAGCGGTGGTCACGATCCATTGCGAAGTAGCGCCCGATGATCGTTGCGATATGACCATTGGCTTTTTTCAGCTTCTTTTCCAGAGGTTCGAGAAACTGCAATGCGGACTTCGGCGGCGTGTCGCGACCATCGGTGATCATGTGCATCACGGGGCGCACACCATGTTTGCGGCACATCTTGATCAGGGCGGCGATGTGCGTGCAGTGGCTGTGCACGCCGCCGTCGGAGACCAGGCCGACGAGGTGAACCGGGCGATTGTTCGATTTTGCTTCGTTGATGGCATCGAGCAGCACGGTGTTGTGGAAGAAACTGCCATCGCTGATCGCATCATTGATGCGCACAAGGTCCTGGCGGACGATGCTGCCGCAGCCGAGAATCGTGTGACCGACTTCTGAATTGCCGAACTGCCCCACTGGCAGCCCGACGGCCCGACCCGATGCTTCCAGCGTGGTGTGCGCATAGCGAGCGAAATACTCGTCGAGCCGGGGGGTGTCTGCTTCATACACGGCGTTGTTGACTTTGGCAGGGTTCATGCCAAAGCCGTCGAGGATGACGAGCAGGGTTTTGCGGCGGGGAACGTGGCGTTTTTCGGTCATGGTATTTTGCGGCTGATTGATGCGGGGCGGATTGTAGTATATGTGCGCTGCGAACT
>CAZQXF010000110.1:4143-8150 GCA_964596975.1 uncultured Thiotrichales bacterium
GTATATGTGCGCTGCGAACTCGAAAACCTCGGCTCGTGAGCGGGCTTTGGCATCGCAACGCCAATAGCTGGGATGCTATCTCGATCCTCGCGACAGTAACATGATGCCCATGAAGCCGATTCCATTCGACAACAGCTTTGCCCGGCTTGGTCCGGTGTTTTCTACCGCGATCAGTCCTGAGCCCGTGTCGGCGCCACGCATGATTCGCTTGAATCGTGAGCTGGCGCGGCAGCTTGGCATGGATGACGAAGCGCTCGATTCGCCAGTGGGTGCGGACATTTTTGGCGGCAACCGAATTCCGGACGGAGCCGAGCCGCTGGCGATGGTCTATGCCGGACATCAGTTCGGTGGTTTCAGCCCGCAACTGGGCGATGGGCGTGCCATTCTGCTCGGTGAGGTTGTGACCTCGAACGGAGCGCGTCATGATATTCAGCTCAAAGGCTCCGGCCCGACGCCATTCTCCCGCAACGGTGATGGCCGCGCAGCCATGGGACCGGTACTGCGCGAATACCTGCTCAGCGAGGCCATGCACCGGCTCGGCGTCCCCACCACGCGAGCACTTGCTGCCGTCGCAACGGGCGACTCAGTCATCCGCGAACGGATGGTTCCCGGAGCGGTAATCACACGCGTCGCAACGAGTTTCGTGCGTGTTGGTACGTTTGAGTATTTTTCCGCGCAGGGCAATACCGAAGCGGTCAAGCAACTGGCCGACTACGTGATCGCAAGAAACTACCCTGATGCTGCGGAGGCTGACAATCCCTATGAAGCGTTGCTGGAACAGGTTATCGAGCGGCAGGCGGCGCTGATCGCACGCTGGATGCAGCTTGGCTTTATCCACGGCGTGATGAACACCGATAACATGTCGATTGCCGGTGAGACCATCGATTATGGGCCTTGTGCCTTCATGGACGGTTTCGACCATCACCAGGTCTACAGCTCAATCGACCGCCAGGGGCGTTACGCCTACGCCAACCAACCGCCGATCGCGCAGTGGAATCTGATTCGTTTTGCAGAAACACTGTTACCGCTGCTGCTGCGTGGTGATGATACACGTGCGGCGGTGGCAACGGCCGAAAGGCTATTGAACGGGTTTATCGACCATTACCAACGCTATTGGCTGGCAGGGATGAGACAAAAGTTGGGTCTGGTGCAGAAGCGCGATACCGATCGGGCGCTAGCTGAAGGCTTTCTGGATATTCTCGCTGCCGAGAACGTGGACTTTACCTCCGCATTCCGGGCGTTGTCGCTGCTCGCCAATGCGCCATCAGACCAGGATCATGTGCTGACGGCGCTGTTCGCTCAACCGCAAGCAATCAACGCATGGCTCGAAAACTGGCGGCAACGGCTGGCAGAGGAAACCGATGACGCAGCAACGCGGCAGCAGAAGATGCAGTTGGCCAACCCGATCTACATTCCCCGCAACCATCTCGTCGAAGCCGTGATCCGGGCGGCAGAAGATGAAGGGGATTTTGAGCCGTTTCACCGCCTGCACGGCGTGTTGCAACAACCGTTCGAGGAGCAACCGGGCATGGAGGAATACAGCCAGCCGCCCCGTCCTGAGCAAGTAGTGCATCAGACATTCTGTGGTACTTGACCCGGGCTGCCGCTCCCTATCCCAAGACCGGGAGAGGGTTCAAGACCACCTCACTTGATGCGCTCATCCTGTGGGTCGAATGCATCGATGAGCATCAGTCCTTCTTATCCTTGGGCTCATCGTCTTCACTTGGTTCGTCATCAGCATCGTTAACCGACTCATCATCGTCATCGGTCGACGTATCTTCGTCGCCGCCGTCATCTTCATCTTCCCACTCACCAATGGCATCGAGTTCGGCTTCCATCTCCTCATCGGTCATGGGGCGGTAACGTGGCTCTTCTTCGATCAGTGCGTCAGAAATGGCGTTTTCCATTGATGACATGCCAGCACCTGCCGTTGCCGCGGCGGTTGTCGATGTGCCGCCGTCTTCAGTCTCTTCGGCTGGTTTTTGCGCCTTGATGTAACGGGAGGCCCATAAGCCCGCTTCGAACAGAATCCACATCGGGATGGCGAGCAACACCTGTGATACCACATCAGGCGGCGTCAGGAACATGCCGATCACGAATGCCGCGACGATGATGTAGGGGCGCATCTTCGTAAGTTTCTCGGGCGTCGTAAGACCCACGGTGACCAGCAATATGGTCGCCACCGGCACCTCGAAGGCGATGCCGAAGGCAAGAAACATCATCAGCACGAAGTCGAGATAGCGATTGATGTCGGTCATTACGGCGACGCCTTCTGGCGTCACGCTGGTGAAGAACCCAAATACCAGCGGGAAGACCACGAAGTAGGCGAATGCCATGCCGACATAGAAAAGCACAACGCTCGATGCCAGCAGCGGTAGCGCCAACCGTTTTTCATGCTTGTAAAGCCCCGGCGCAATAAACGACCAGAGCTGGTGTAGCAGATAGGGAATAGTCAATACCACCGATAACGTGAGCACCAGCTTAAAGGGCGTCAAGAACGGCGATGCAACGTCGATGGCGATCATCGAGCTGCCTTCGGGCAGATGCCGTGTCAACGGCTCGGCGAGAAAGGTGTAGATATCATTGGCGAAGGGGAACATCACCGCGAAGGCGACACCCACCGCGATGACGCTGCGCAACAACCGGTCGCGAAGCTCGATCAGGTGGCTGATGAAGCCCATTTCCGCCTGAGGCGGTTCTTGCTCGGGAGAGGTGTTAGCCATTCTTCGCAGGTTTTTCCGCTGGTTGTTCTTCTTTGTCTGCTTTGTCTGCGCTGATGGAGGTGCTGGAGCGGACGAGATATTCCGTTTCGTTCAGCTTATCGAGTGTGCTTTGCTGGGTATTTCTCATCATGTCCCGAAGTTCCTGGATCTCGTTGTTCTGCTGGTTGAGCATCTTCTCCAGCTCTTCGGTGCGGAACTCCCGTTCCACGTCGGCCTTGACGGTGTTGACGAAGCGCCGCGCGCGTCCGATCCAGTAGCCGGCTTTGCGGGCCAGGCCGGGCAGCCGCTCAGGTCCAACGACCAGCAGCGCGACGATGCCGACCAGCAGAAATTCCCAGATGCCAGCGTCGAACATTCAGGGTCTACGCCTTTTCCTTGTCTTTCACTTTGCCTTCAACCACCTTGGTGGTGTCTTCTTTGAGCTGCTTCGTCTCCTCGTTTTCACCATCGCTCATGGACTGCTTGAAGCTCTTGATTGCCGCACCGAGGTCGCCGCCCACGCCCTTGAGCCGCTTGGTGCCGAAAATCAGCATGACAATCAGAAGGATGAGTAACAATGACCAAGGGCTGATTCCACCAAAACCCATAATATTTCTCCGCGTGTGATTGGGACGTTGGATGCATTATAGCAATAGATCGACGGTGAGCATCGAGATTCATGCTGGGTGGGGTTTTGTTGTGTATCCGTCGGGTCAAACCCAACCGCGGCGTTCGATCTCGCTGAGCATGTTGCTGGTCACCGTGTCGAGCATGCTTACCTGTTCATGGGCCGTCATCAGCGCGCTGGCAAGCACGGCGGGATCTTCGATGTATTCGTGCACCATCTGGTTTCGCAGGTTGCGCAGCATCAGCCATGTGTCTACCGAGGGGATGTAACCCAGCTTCTCGGCGCGGTCGAGATTGTCGATGACGGCGCCGGTGCGTTCTCCGAGGGCGCGAAGCAAAGCGGGCAGAAGTTTGTCGCCCAACGTGTCCTGCAAGCGGCTGAAACGGCTGACAAACGCTTCAACGCGCTCGGCGAGGTCGGGGGCTTGCTCCAGGCGCTGCACGGTCTTCGCCGTGAACGGCACCTGGAACAGGCGTGCGTCGGTATCGAGCAGGTGTTTGCGCTCGCGCGTGATCACCCGGTAGAGGAAAGCTAGCCCGGATTTCTCACCAGTTCACTACTGCGGCCGCCCAAGGTGGCGCGCTGACTGGCGTTCACTCGGTCGGGCTGCTCAACGTAGTATTGACTACGCCTGCGCGGCCCTCGGTCGCGAACGCCAGCCATCACACCACCTTGAG
>CAZQXF010000111.1:0-7974 GCA_964596975.1 uncultured Thiotrichales bacterium
AGCCGAGCCTGAAGCGTCGGGAACGCCGCGATAGGTTAAGCCGAATTGTCGGCCCACGCTGAGATCTGCACGATTTGCTGCAAGCTCCGGGCTTGCTGTCCCCCCTCTCCCCGCCGGGGAGAGGGCGTTCGCAAGCCCGGAGCTTGGGTAATCGACCAAAGATCCACGACTGGACAAGCATCAGCAAACAGGGTAAATGAAGGGGTATTCGGGAACATTTCCATCGAAAGTTGTTCTCAGGAACATGAGTGACGCCGGAAGCGTCGCTTAAACGCCAATAATTACAATAACCTGAATCCACACTCAGCATCCGGGGTCACGATGTCTTATCGCCTGTTCAAACTATTTCTGTTCGTCGTTGCGCTTGCCATGCTTTCCGCCTGTGATTCCGGCGGATTCAGCGCGCGATCCACGTCGCAGCTGGCAACCCTTGTGGTGGAAGGCGGGACGCTCGATCCGGCATTCTCCCGCGACCAGCAGCGCTACCGGCTGACGCTGGACGACAGCGGAAAACCACTCACATTTACGCCCGGGCCTGCGCACGATCTCGCCACCGTCACGATCAACGGCCAACCCGTGCCCACCGGCAAGAAAAGCCCACCACTGACCATTACTGAGACGCCTTATACCGTGACGATTCGGGTTGTTTCGCCTGACGAATCACGTTTCACCGAATACCGCATTATTGTGCTGCACCCCGGTGATACCGTGCCGGCAGACTTCGACGATACACCGCCACCTTCTGGCTCTACATCAGGTAGCGAAACGGCATTGCTGGCCACGCTGGATCTCGCTGATGGCAAGCTGACACAGACCTTCAACCCGGTCAGCACAGATTATGACGCCAGCGTCGGATACCTCACCACAATGGCGAAACTGACGGCCAAACCCGCCAATACGACGGCTACAGTCACCGTTGATGGTGCCAATGTTACGGCACCCGACTATCAGATCAGCCTGCCATTGCAAGAGGGCGAAAACAGCATCGAGATCGCAGTCACCTCGGGCGACGGGAAAGAGACACAAACCTACGATCTCACCATCGTTCGCGCCTCGGCCGACAGCTTCGTGCAACAGAACATCCTGACAGCGAGTACGGCACAACGCGGTGCCAAATTTGGCTTCAGCATGGCGGTTGGGCCTGATATCGCCGCCATTGCCGCACCAGAGACCACCATCGATGGAAAACTGGCGGCAGGCGCCGTCTATATTTTCCACCTGGTCGATGGCAACTGGGTTGAGGTTCAGCAACTGAGCGAAACCACACCGAAAACCGGTAACCGTTTTGGCTACAACGTTGCCATGAACAGCAACACACTCGCCATCAGCGCCTTTGGCTATGACGGCAATGGCAAAGACAGCGGGAGAGTCTATCTCTATCAACCCACCAACGACGGGAAATGGGCGCTGCAATCATCACTGCAATCGCCACACCCGACCACCCGTGAACGCTTCGGCTACAACATCGCATTGTCCGGCAACAACATGGCGGTAGCGACGCTGCGAGGTCCTGACGGTGCCAAAGACGCTGGCAATGTCCATCTCTATCAGTACAGCAACAATGGCTGGGCGTTTGTGCAAAGCATCGACATCCCTGGCGCCAGCGACCGCTTCGGCCAGAGCATCGTTCTGGACGGTGATTTGCTGGCAATCGGCTCCTTCGCCGACGACAACGAGTGCCGCGACCGGATCGACGATGCCGGCAGCGTCACACTCTACCGCCTCAGCGGCACGAAATGGGTGCAAGCAGCAGAACTCAAGGCCGACAACGGAGACGGCGGCGACCGGTTCGGTTTCGCCCTGGCGCTTTCCGGCAAGACACTCGCGGTCGGTGCCATCTGCGAGGATGGCCTCACGCCAACGGACGAGTACAGTGGCGCCCAGGTCGGCGCGGTCTATGTGTTTACCGAAGAAGACGGACAGTGGACACAGCGCGCCTATATCAAGGAGCCGATCATCCGCAACCACAACCTGTTCGGCTATCGCATTGCCCTGACCAACAAGCTGATGGCCATTGGCGCACCGCTCAATGATGACAACGGCGAGGATGCAGGGGCGGCCTATCTGTATCAGGGATCAGGCGACGACTGGGAAGCCATCCGCACGATTCAGCCCGCTGACGTTAAAGCCCTCGATGAGTTTGGCGTTGATCTGGAGCTATCTGCCGGCAACCTGCTGATCGGCAGCATCCAGACACGACAGAGACGGGCCACGGCCACCGGCAAGGTGTACAGCTATCGGTAGACGGTATGGTTGGGCACGCTGCGCTTTGCCTACCCGCGGCAGATTACTGACTCACCGCTTCCCTCTTGGTCAAAAGGGGACTGAGGGGGATTTAAGCCACCGCGCCAAACTGAAACTCCGCGGCACCAATCCCTCCAAACCTCCCTTTGCGAAAGGGAGGCTTTTTGGTGCTACCGCCCCAGTAGAACAAGTGACTGACTTCGAAACTTGCGTAACGAGGATGAACTATGCCGGTTGCGAGCCGCTGCAAACCGGACAATGCGGATCTTTCGGCAATCCAATCACGCGCCATTCCATGCTTTTGGCGTCCATCAGCAACAGCTTGCCGGTGAGGGTTGGCAGGCCGAGTAGCAGCTTCAGCACTTCAACAGCCTGGATGCTGCCGATGATGCCAGGTGCCGGGGCAAGTACGCCGATGCGGCTACAGGTTTCGCCTTCGCCTTCGGCAACGGGTTTGTAGAGACATTGGTAGCACGGTGAAGCTTCATTGCGCGAATCGAAGACACTGACCTGCCCTTCGAACTGGATAACGCCGCCAGAGACCAATGGGGTACGGCTGGCAACGCAAACCCGGTTCAACTCGAAACGGGTGGAAAAATTGTCGCTGCAATCGACGACGACATCAGCCTTCGCCACCTCCTCACGGAACTGGTCCCCTTCCAGCGCCAGTGGCAGCGCCGTCACGCGCACATCGGGATTCAGCGCGGCAATGGTGTCGGCAGCGGATTCGACCTTGAACTTGCCGATATCTGCCATCGTGTGAATGACCTGGCGTTGCAGGTTGCTCAGATCGACGACATCGAAATCGCTGAGGACAAGCTGACCGATACCGGCGGCCGCGAGATAAGACGCCACCGGCGAACCGAGCCCCCCCATGCCAATCACCAGCACCCGCGCCGCCAGCAGTTTTGCCTGCCCGGCATCACCGATGTCCTTGAGCAGAATCTGCCGGCTATAACGCTCCTGCTGCTGCGGCGTCATGCCGCTGCCATGGTTCGTGCTGTCTCGATGGCCGCGAGAAAAGAGCCGGTCTCGGCCTTGCCGCTGCCTGCCAGTTCCAGCGCAGTACCATGATCGACCGAGGTACGCACAATGGGCAGCCCCAGTGTCACATTCACTGCACGCCCGAAACCGGCATACTTCAGCACCGGTAAGCCCTGATCATGGTACATCGCCAGCACGGCATCGGCGCGTTCCAGCAGCCGTGGTGTAAATGCTGTATCAGCGGGCAGCGGCCCGCGCAGGCGCATGCCTTCCTGCTGCCGCAGCGAATCGATCACTGGCTCGATGGTCTCGATCTCGTCTCGTCCCAAATGTCCGCCCTCACCCGCATGCGGATTGAGTCCACAGACCAGAATGCGGGGATCCTCGATACGGAAGCGGGTCTGGAGATCATGATCGAGGATGGATAGCACCGTGATCAAACGCTCCACGGTAATCGCATCCGCCACTTCACGCAGCGGCAAATGGGTGGTGACCAGCGCCACGCGCAAGTCATCGGCCACCAGCATCATCACCGGGTGGCCCTTGCCACAGAGTTCCGCAAGGTACTCGGTATGGCCGGTGAACGGAATGCCCGCGTCATTGATAACGCCCTTGTGTACCGGGCCGGTCACCAGCGCATCGAAACTGCCATCGAGACAGCCTTTTACTGCTTGCTCGATCGTCGCCAGAACGTACTGAGCATTGCGCTTGTCGAGCTGACCAGGCGTCACCGGCGCAGCCAGTTCGACCGGCAGCACTGCCAATGCACCAGGGTTCGGCACAGCGCCAGGCGTGAACCTGGCAATATCGAGTTCGACATCGAGCTGCTCGGCGCGCTGTACCAGCAACTCCGGATCGGCAATGACGACAACCCCTTCCAGCGCGCCCGTCGCAGCGAGCTGGACGACAAGATCGGGACCAATCCCGGCTGGCTCACCTGGCGTCAACGCAATCATTGTCAGCCACCCTCCTGCGCATCTTTCAGCTCCGGCAAGCGATACTCGACGAAGGATTCATTGCGCAGCCTGCGCAACCAAAGCTCCAGCGCCTCGTCCTGTTTCTGCTTGGTGAGGAAGGCCCGGGCCCGCTGGCGCAGCACGTCCTTGTCGATCGGCGCCACGCGGCGCTCCTGCAACTGCACGATGTGCCAGCCGAATGTCGACTTGAACGGCTGGCTGATCTCACCGGGCTTCAACATCGCCAGCGTCTTTTCGAATGCGGGTACGTAGGTACCGGGAATCGCCCAGCCGAGATCTCCCCCACGCTTGGCACTGCCCTCATCGTCCGAATACTGCTTGGCCAATTTGCCGAAATCCTCACCGCGCTCGATCCGCGCCCGCAGCGTCTGCAAGGTCTTGCGGGCCTTGCTGTCAGTCATCACGTCGCTGGTGCTAATGAGAATATGGCGTGCGCGGGTTTGTTCGACACTCGGGGTGTTGCCATCCCCTTCTATCTTTTCGACCTTGATGATATGAAAGCCGCTGGGGCTGTGGATCACCTTGCTGACCTCACCTGCCTTCATCTTGCGTACCGTGTCCGCGAACAGCGTCGGCAACTCATCACCCGCGCGCCAGCCAAGGTCGCCGCCCTTGAGCGCATTACTGCCATTGGAAAACGATGCGGCCAGACGTGCAAAGTCGCCCCCTTCGACGGCCCGGCGGCGCACTTTTTCGGCCTGTTTGCGTGCTTTCTCCAGCACCTCAGGCGATGCCGCTTCGGGCACGGCAATCAGGATATGCCGCAGCCGGTAACGCTTGTTGCCATCACCCTGCGCCTTGTTGGTGGCCAACAGGTCATCGATTTCATGGTCGCTGACGTTGACTTGCGATGCGCGCACACGCTTGTGCAGCTGGGAGATCATCAACTCACGACGGATGTTTTCGCGAAAGATATCGAAGTCCAGCCCTTCTTTTTGCAGCGCCTGGCGAAAGCGCGGCAGATCCATCTTGTTGTCGGCTGCAATCTTGCGAATCGTCTGATCCAGCTGTGCATCATCGACACGAATGCCCATGCGCTTGGCACGTTGCACTTGCAGGCTTTCGAGTACCATCTTGTCGAGTACCTGCTTCAGTAGCAGCTTGCGTTCCAGCGACTTGCCCGAAGCCCCGAGTTCCCCGGCGATGATCTTCATCTGCATTTCCAGTTCGCTGCGAGGGATCACATCCTGTCCGGCAACAGCCACCACCTCGTCGATCCACTGCACAGCGGCGAAGCTGCCGGCGGAGCACAATAGGCCGAGTGACAATGTCAGGATGGAAAGAATTCTATTCGTCATTGATTTGGTATCCCGAAATACTCTGTTCGATCAGGGTGGTGCCGGTTCCGAACGACGCCAGCCCTTTGAGAATCAGTTGCACATAGAAACCGTTATTATATTCCTCCTGCTCATCGAGGATATAACGGCGTGAAATCAGCCGCGCCTTCCAGCAGCAGCTTTCGTACTCCAGCCCGGCGATTACTTCCAGGTCCAGGTCACGGGTGTGGGAAAACAGCCAGCGCCCGAGAAACTTCCAGTTGCGGTTCACAGGCCACGCCCAGGACAAAGCCGTCTGGTTGACATCATCGGCACGGCGAAAGCGGTGCTCGATATTGGCAACACGATTGTTGCCACCACGATAGCCAACATTGATCGTCGCAACTTCGGCCTGATCCAGCGCACTGTTACTGACGAGGTGACCGCTGACAATCCACTTCGCGGACGGTGTTGCAGCAATCTCCGCCAAATAGTCCGATCGCGACGCCGTCTCTGCCTCACTGCCCGGCAAGGTGACCCGACGATCCTCGAAATAGTTGATCTGTCCCAGGCTGGCACGAAACAACTCACGGCCACTGCTGTTGTCGAACATGCGGCTGGTCAGCGCCACCGTCAACTGATTTGCATCACCAATTCGATCCAGCCCACTGAAACGGTTGTCCCGGAACAGGCTGGAGAAGATGAATGCCGGCTCGTTGGAGTCGAACACCGGAATGTCGCTCTGGTCGCGAAACGGCGCATACAGATAGAACAACCGCGGCTCCAGCGTCAGCGTGTTGTCATTCGGCATATCACGCTCAAGAATCAGACCACTGTCGACCGATGCGACCGGCACGTCGCGCTGAATGGTTCGAGCCGGTGCCGCATCGAAGGCATCGATATCATAATACGTATAACGCCAGGAGAGCGTGGGGCGGAAAAACACACCCGGCGTTGCCCATTCCCAGCTCAGCGCCGGCGCAACATCGAAACGCCGGCCCTCGACCGCAAAGCCATGAGTGAAACGCGTCATGTCGGTCGTCAGGCCCAGGCGTAGCTGATCATCGAACAGCGGCAGCGTCCCCTCAGCCGTCACCTGTGGCAGACGCCGGTAGGGACGCTCAGCCCGGGGGATGGTCGGATCAATCGTCTGGTAAACCTGGTTGCGGATCACACCTTTCCAGTGACGCGACTGATACAGCAGATCCGCGTAGCGCTCCAGGTGCGTCCGGCTGGTGCTGTCCAGGCCGCGAGAAAAATCCGTTAGATAGTCGTTGTCCGATACCACCGAGACCTTCAGTTTCAGGTTCCAGTGTCGGGTCAAGCGACTCTCGTGGTCAATGCCATAGCGGTAACGCACTTCATCGGCGACACGATCGTTACCAAGATATTCCAGATTCAGCTTGCTGCGCGTATTGCGCCCCAGATAACGAAACTCATCGACCAGCATGACGCCGCGTTTTTCCATCAAGCGGGGCGTGATCGTCATGTCGTAGTTGGGCGCAATATTCCAGTAGAAAGGCAGGGACAGCTGCAGCCCGGATACATCCGTCGACCCCAGCACCGGATAGAGTAAACCGCTACGACGTCGATCATCGATCGGGAAACTGATGTAAGGCAGATAGACCAGGGGCACGCCGAGAAACCGCAGCGTCGCATTTCGGGCCGTCCCTTGCCCTGCCTCACGATCAAGATGAATCCGGCTGGCACGAATGACCCAGTCAGGATCGTTCACCTGACAACTGCTGTAACTGGCCTGCTTGAGCGTCAGTTCCGACTCGGCAGTCAACACCCGCGTGGCGCGTCCGAAAGCATGGCGTTGCGGCAGCGCATACTCGACGTTCTCGAAGACACCGCGCCGATCAGCCTCGGACAATACCGCCGACTGGCTGCGAATCAGCAAGCCCTCGCTGCGCAGCTCGATCCCACCCGAGGCCTCGAACCGCCGTGGCGCATCGAACACCCGGACCTGATCGGCCCGCAACAATCGCCCCTGCCCGCGCAACTCCACCTCGCCATCGAACACCAGCGCATCTGTACCGCTGCTGTTCAGCGATTCTGCACTGACATGAATATTGTCATCCGCCGCCAACGCCGCATCGAAACCCGCCGCCAACTCGGCATCGGACGGCTTGCAATAGGACCAGTCAGGCCCCGCCGCCCCAACCATCTGCGGCAGCAAACCAGCGCCGACAAGCAGCCAGCGGACAAGGACAGAACTGTGATGTGACAGAAAATTCAATGACATGCAGGAAACATGATGAAGGGGGTCTTATACGCGATGCGCCCGCACCGGGCAAGTTGGCATGGTGGGCACACTGCGTGCATACCTCCCTACCGATCGGCAATAGACAAGCTCATTCCTGATCGCCTGTAGGGTGTGCGCCGTCAGGTGCGCACCAGATAGCCAGCAATGGTGGGCACACTGCGCGCGCCACCCTACGGCGGACGGCTTCCCTAGCTACTCAAATCGTAACTACTCATTAGGTAGAAAAATAGAACCGTAACTGCTC
>CAZQXF010000112.1:0-7964 GCA_964596975.1 uncultured Thiotrichales bacterium
CAGTCGATTGCCTTGGATGTAGTGGTGACATCCGCAACGCAGATACGCTCCATCGGGCGATCTTTGATCGAACCCCAGCTCAGTTCGATGCCCGGTTGCATGAGGTCATGGATTTCTTCGACGACGCGACGAATCGATACCAGTTGCCCGGAGCCAATATCGAGGCTCTGTCCTTCTATCTGTTGTGGTGCAGAAGCGAGTGCCAAGTAGCCAGCTACGACGTCGTCCACGTAGATCCAGTCTACCTCACGTATACCGCTGGAGAGGCGTGGGGTTTCTCCGGCCAGGAAAGACCGGATAACGTAGGGGATAAGTTTATTAACGTCTTTTTGATCAGGGCCGTAGACCATGAAGAGTCTGGCAGTTGTGACTGGCGTATTGTAGAGCGCGTGAAACATGCGTGCATAGCCGCTTCCCGCCCATTTTGCTGCGGCATAGGGGGAGGGTGGGACAGGATCAGTGCCCTCCGGTTCCTCAAGAGAACCGGTTAGGACGATGCGCCTGCATCCCAACTGTTCACACGCGGTGAGGAGGTTGACAGTGCTGACCAGGTTGCTTTGCAGCGTCGGAACTACGATCTCCACATCTCGCGCGCCGGTCACTTGGCTGGCCAGGTGAAAAACAACCTCTGGTTGACTCTGTTCTAGCAGTTGGCGGACATAGGATGCATCGGACAGATCCCCAAATGACCACTGTAGCTCAGGGGAGAGATCTTCTCTGGGGTGGGTTGCAACACCGGTGACGGTTACCCCTAGCTTGTGAAGTCGCTGACACAGCGCCGAGCCGATAAAACCACTTGCGCCGGTTACCAAGGCTGACTTGAAAGGAAAATCTTCATTCATCAGCGTGTTCTCTCGGCTTGAGTAGTTCCGCTTCGATCAATGCTCGGGCAGCGGCCTTTATCTTTCTGAATGGGGTGTCGGCACGTTCAGCGATCTCCAGGAGCGAGTGCTCGCCGTCGGTGAGGTTGAGCACCCAAAGGAGTGACATTTCGTCAAAGTCATGATGGGCGGTTGCGCCGACGCTACGATAGAGTCCGCGCTTGCCCAATTGTGGCTCACACTTGGGGTTCTGGTTGATGTAGATACCGTCGTTCTCCAGTAGGTCGATGATCTGCAGGTAGATCTCCAGGGATTCTGCCAGATACTGCGGCTTGACCAGATCAAGGTTGTCGGCCGAGGTGTGATACTCCGGATAGCAGCCATGACTGCTGCGTGACAGGCTCCCCACGGGGAGATTGAATCCAGGGGAACAGTATTGCCGTTCGTCGTAGCCGTATGGGTAGAAATCGACCAGTTCGAAGTTGTCGCGCTCGTGTCTCAGGATATGTTGCACGGTGCGGTCGATATCGGCGTTACCTCGGCGGCTCTTTTTGTAGGTGAATGGACCGCTGTCGCCCACGCAGGTTACGACCAGACCGTGCTTGATCTTTTCAGTCTGTGCCTCATTACGTGCCAGCCAGGTGATTGAGCCGATGGTGCCGGGGATGAACAGAAAGCGATAGCTGTAGCGCAGCCTCTTCCCCGTGATCAGTTGCGCGAGTTTGGTCATCAGGGCAATGCCCGACAGATTATCGTTGCAGAGCGAGGGGTGACAGATGTGGCAGGAAAGCAGTATCTCCTCCTCCGTCTCCCCGGGGATGAGATATTCACCATAGCTGAGGAAGCCGTCATCGAGTGAGGAATCGATGACCACTTTATAGCGATCTTCGGGCAGTGCCTCCATCTGCCGGTGGCTAAGGCAAAACCCCCAGTTTTCCTGGTAGTACGAGGTCCGGTAGGGGATCCAGTCTGGGTGCTCGGGCAAGGTGTACAAATGCTCCTTTAGCTCAGAGAGGCCGACGGTCTTGTTAACCGGTACGCTATAGTTCAGGACATGCAGGTTGTTATTTCGGAAATCGACAATCCGTTCGCCGCGGCTGTTTTCTATCCACGCGTCGTTGATATTCCACTCTTTGGGGACAGCCCAGTCGAAAACCCGCGTCCCGGTTGGCACTTCGTGGCGGGTCAGGGGGATGGTTGCTCCGATGATATCCAGTGTCTGGCGTACGCCGTTTCCAGTAATACTGCGACAGATAGGGTACAACTCGGTTATCAGCTCATGCATGTGCAGGCCGAGCTGCCGAAAGTCGGGTCTGGTTGCAAACAGGTCAATCATAACAGTGCTTTATGGAAGTCAGGATAGCTAGCATCCTGGGCTGACAGGATCCGCTCTTCCGTCAATGGCCAGTCGATATCAAAAGCGGGGTCATTCCAGCGCACACCGGCTGCAGCGCTAGGTGCATAGGATGTTGACATCTGATAGAAAACCTCGCTGTTGCCCTCCAGTGTCTGAAAGCCGTGGGCGAACCCCTCAGGAATGTACAGCATGGTACGATTTTGCTCGGTCAGTTGGATGGCGAAGTGCTGTAGGTAGCTGTCCGAGTCGGGCCTCAGGTCGAGAATCACGTCATGGATCGCACCCCGGGTACAGCGCACCAGCTTGGCTTCCGCGAAGGGTGTACGCTGGAAATGCATGCCGCGCAGCGTACCTCGTTTTCGGTTGAAGGAGGTGTTGCACTGTTTGATCTGCGGGTTCAATCCGTGCTGTATAAATTCATCTTCACAATAGGTTCGGGCAAATAGCCCGCGCTCGTCCTCCCGTGGCTCGATGTCGATGACGAAAGCCCCGCGAAGTGGGGTTTCGGTGAAAATCATGGATATACCTTGACCTCGGGTATGGGAACCACGAACTGTCCACCCCACTCTCGGATGTGCGCCATCTGTTCCATGATCTCATCCTTCAGATTCCAGGGCAGGATCAGTACATAGTCGGGTCGGGTTTGCTGAATGGCTTCGGGGTCACGAATTGGTAGATGGGTTCCCGGGAGATAGCGTCCCTGTTTATGGGGGCTCAGGTCGACCGTGTAGTCGAGAAAGTCATTTCTTATGCCACAGTAGTTCAGCAGGGTATTCCCTTTGGCCGGCGCGCCATAACCCACGATGCGCTTGCCAGCTCGTTTTGCCTCGATCAGAAACTCGAGCAACTTGCGTTTGGTCTCCTTCACTTGCTCGGAGAAGGCCGTATAGGTCGGAATGTCGGTCAGTCCGAATTCAATCTCCCGCTGTCTCAGTGCTACAACGTTTTCGGTGACCGCTTTATCCGTGTCGCTATCATGGCGTGCATAGATACGTAGGGATCCGCCATGGGTAGGGATCTCGTCGACATCAAAAACGACCAAGCCATGTGTGGCAAATATTTTCTCTACCGTGAGCAGGGAGAGGTAAGAGAAGTGCTCGTGATAGACTGTATCGAACTGGTTGTTTTCCATCAGTTGCATCAAGTGCGGAAATTCGATCGTGATCACGCCGGACTGATCCAGTACGATTTTTTGGCCAGCAACAAAATCATTGATGTCAGGTACATGGGCCAGGACATTGTTGCCAATAAGCAGATTGGCTTTAAACCCCTGGGCTACCAGTTCTTTTGCGGTATCGACGCCAAAGAATTTTACGATGCTCGGGACGCCAACCTCCTTGGCAGCATCCGCACAATTTTCCGACGGCTCAATGCCGAGTACGGGTATGTTTTTCTCGACGAAATTCTTCAGCAGGTAACCATCGTTACTGGCGAGTTCGATGACCAGGGAGGTTTCATCGAAACTGAACCGTTCCATCATCATCAGCGAGTAGTTGCGAGCGTGCTCCAGCCAGCTTTTTGAGAAAGATGAGAAATAAGCGTAGTCGTCGTTGAATATCTCGTCAGGACGTTGATAATCCTCTAGCTGGACCAGAAAGCAACTGTCACAGACAAAGGCATGCAAGGGGAAAAAGGGTTCGGCCCGCTTTAGATTCTCTGCCTTGATATTTGCGTTCGACACAGGAGACATTCCCAGATCGGTGAATGTATGTTTCAGTGGGGTATTACAAAACCGACACGTGCCGCTCGCAGTCACTTTACTGTCCTCTATGATGCTGATGGTTCGATGAAACTAGCTGACCCGGATTTCTCTCAAGGTGTCTAGCAAAGCCGCTCAAGGTGCTACAGTGGCAGGCGTTCTCCCGCAAGGGCGGTTTCGGTGTAAGTTGACCCTACGTCGAGTTGCCCGATCAAGTGAACACTCGCCAGGTCGCTGCTGTCTGGTCACCGCAGAAGCGGACTGGTGAGAAATTCGAGGTAGCGGAATATAGCCTGACAAGCGATGGTGATATAGGACGGTCATCACGGTTCGTGACGCTGAGTAGTTCAGTGGCATGGACGTCTGACACGGGATGACAGGCAATAAGGTCAAGATACCCTCTGGACGATACCCGCTCGCGGAAATATGGTCGCGCTGCTTATCAGACGTGGTTCTGATGGGCGAGATTGGCCCGCCGTTGACTAGGTGCCCTTTACATCAGCGAGTTGGGCGCTCAAGTTGCATAAAACTGGGTACTGGATCTCACATTCAGAAACGATGGGGCATCGAGCCCTTGATTCCATGCTCATTCCTCGACCAGACTTGTCCCGTCCAACGGGTCTCGAAATTAGTATTCTCTCACGGAACTGGAGTTTGCCCTTGGATATCAGTGAATGAGGGATGTTTCCATTCCTTCTTCAAGACAAGCGCAAACTGCGATGAGCGAGGATTAAACGATGAAAGCAGTCATTTTGGCGGGGGGACTGGGTACCAGGCTGAGTGAGGAAACCACGCTCAAACCCAAACCTATGGTTGAAATCGGTGGTAAGCCGATTTTGTGGCACATAATGAAATCATACTCCGCGTATGGCATCAATGATTTCATTGTTTGCCTTGGATACAAAGGCTATGTAATTAAAGAGTATTTTGCAAACTACTTCTTGCATATGTCAGATGTCACCTTCGACCTGAAAACAAATAGCATGGAAGTGCTCCAGAATAATGTAGAGCCGTGGAAAGTGACCTTGGTTGATACAGGCCACGATACCTACACGGGCGGCCGGATCAAGAGAATCAAAGACTATCTGGATGACGAGTCATTCTGCCTTACCTATGGCGATGGGTTGTCAAATATAAATATCAACCAATTGGTGGAATTCCATAAAAGCCACGGTCGATTGGCAACCGTTACGGGTGTTCAGCCTCCGGGGCGTTTCGGTGCGTTGGGGATCCAAGACAACATGATCATGTCATTTGTCGAAAAACCAAGTGATGACGGTGGGTGGATCAATGGCGGGTTTTTCATTCTAGAACCTGAAGTTCTCGACTTTATTGAAGGCGACAAGACCTGGTGGGAACGTGAGCCTTTGCAGGCATTAGTCGAACAGCATCAACTTGCTGTATTCAAGCATGAAGGGTTCTGGATGCCTATGGATACACTCCGTGATAAGAATACACTGGAGGGAATCTGGAACTCCGGTAATGCAGACTGGAAAGTTTGGTAAGTATTTCGAGTCGAAGACCGACGTTGTAGGAAGATAGCGCGATCGAAAAGTTGGGGGCGCTGCGGAATAACCTGCCTCCTTTATCTCGCCTTTTTAGCGCACCAACAGCTCAATCCAATGCACCACTTCCTTCCCGGTCCCCGATTGCAGGTGTTGCTGGCAGCCGATATTGGCGGTTGCGATCAGCGTTGGTTCATTGGCGAGGAGGTTAGCGAGTTTGTTGTCACGCAGTTGCGTGGCGATTTCTGGCTGGAAGATGGAGTAGGTGCCGGCTGAACCGCAGCAGAGGTGCTTGTCGTGAACCGGGGTGAGCTGGTAGCCGAGTTTGCTCAGCAGGGCTTCGACGCGGCCATTGAGTTGCTGGCCGTGTTGCAGGGTGCAGGGAGGATGGAAGGCGATCGGGGCTGCTTGTTTTCGTGCCAGAGGTGTCAGGTCTTCCTTTTCCAGCACTTCCACGATATCGCGGCTGAGGTTCGAGATCGTGGCTGCCTTGTTGGCATAGTCAGGGTCGTGTTCGAGCAATGCGCCATATTCTTTCAGCATCAGGCCGCAGCCGCTGGCGGTGGAGATGATCGCTTCGGCGCCGGCCTCGACGTGGGGCCACCAGGCGTCGATGTTCTGCTTGATTTGCTGTTTCGCAAGCCCCGGGTTGGCCATGTGTTGCGCCATCGCGCCGCAGCAGCCGGCCTCTTTGGCGACAATGGTTTCAATGCCGAGCTGGTCGAGTACGTCGATGGTGGCGGCGTTGGTGCTGCCTTGCAGGACGGGCTGCACACAGCCGTCGAGCAGCAGCATTTTCCGTTGATGTTGCGCTGGCTTTGGCAGTGAATGAAGCCCTGAGCTTTGTGGTAGCTTGGCGCGCAACGATTTGGGCAACAACGGTTTGGCGATGCTCGCCAGTCGCATCAGCAAGGCAAAGCGCCGGGTATGGGGCAGCACCATCAGCAGCAGCTGGCGTTGCAGTGTTTCTGCTGGCGGACGCGGCTGACGTTGTTCGATTATTTCACGCCCGATGTCGAGCAATTCATGGTAGCGCACGCCTGATGGGCAGGTGGTTTCGCAGTTGCGGCAGGTCAGGCAGCGGTCGAGGTGGAGGCGGGTTTTGTCGCTGACTGGCTCGCCTTCGAGCATTTGTTTGATCTGGTAGATACGGCCTCGTGGCCCGTCCAGTTCGTCACCGAGCAATTGGTAGGTGGGGCAGGTGGCATTGCAGAATCCACAGTGAACGCAGGCGCGCAGAATGCTGTCAGCCTTTTGCCCGAGTGGGGTTTGCAGCAGTGATTCGGGGAGTTTGGTCTGCACGTTATACCTCGGGGTACATGCGGCCGGGATTGAAGATGCGTTTTGGGTCCAGCGCCTGTTTGAGTTGCTGGTGCAGGGCCATCAATGCGGGCTCGAGCGGGTGGAACGGCTGCTCGCTGGGCTCGACGGCGCGAAACAGGGTGGCGTGTCCGCCGGCATCGCGGGCGATCTTTCGTAGCGTATCGGCGTCGGCATCGCTGCGCAGCCAGCGTTGACCGCCAACCCAGTCGATCAGTTCGTCGCCGGGAAGGCTGAGTTCGCCGCTGGCGGGCTTGACCGCCAGACGCCATAGCGGCTGTTCGCCCGGGGCAAAAAATGGATGACGGTGATCGCGTAGGTCGCGCCAGAACGTATCGGCATCGTCGAGCCGGTCGCCGCCGAGTTCGTCAGCGCGCTGTTCGATGGATTCGGCGAAGCCCTCCAGCCGCAGGTAGAGGCGGCCATCGACCCAGCAGACGGCGCTCAGATTGGCCGGGTTGCGGTACAGCCCGCGCATTCTCTCCAGCGCTGCGGCCTTGCTCATCTCAAATACCAGCGTGAGTCGGTCTGGTGCGATCGGCTTCAGCTTCAGCGATACGTTCAGCAGCAGCCCGAGTGTTCCGTGAGCGCCGGCCATGGGCCGTGACAGGTCGTAGCCAGCGACGTTCTTCATGACCTGACCGCCAAAATTGAGGATTTCCCCCTTGCCGTTGATCAGCCGTACACCCAGCAGCGCATCGCGTACCGCGCCAGTGTAGGGGCGGCGCGGGCCGGCCAGTCCGGAGGCGATAGCACCACCGACGGTGGACTCGTCGCCGAAGGCCGGGGGCTCGAAAGGCAGCTCCTGACCCTTGGCAGCCAAGGCGTCGGTAAGATCCTGCAAGCGGGTGCCGCTGCGCACGGTGATGGCGAGTTCCGACGGTTCATAGAGCACGATGCCACTATGCTGCCGGGTGTCGATGACCCGCTCTGTGCTAATGCGGCGGCCATAGAATGCGCGGGTATCGCCGCCACGGATGCGCAAGGCCGTGCCGTTGGCGATGGCATCGCGGACTTCGGTGGCGAGTGCCTCGCTGTGATCGTTGTCGTGCATCAGAACCTCGGCAGGTTGGGGAATGGCAGCTTGCCATGGTGGACATGCATGGCGCCAAACTCGGCGCAGCGGTGCAGGGTGGGTACACCCTTGCCGGGGTTGAGCAGGCCCAGCGGATCGAATGCTGCCTTGACGGCGTGAAACTGGGTCAGCTCGGCGCTTTCGAACTAGTGGCACATCTGGTTCAGCTTTTCGATACCGACGTCGT